>JAAYFG010000060.1 GCA_012728335.1 Tissierellia bacterium
CAACACCAATATAGGTGAAATTTTACACATGGCAAAGCTACTGATAAGATATTTCATATCAGTGCTTTGCTTATTTATTGAAAGAAGTCACTTGCGGAGTTAAGGTATTGATGTAATCAGTATAGATAGGTTTTTTCAAGAGTTGTAGTTTTCTACTCGTTGACAAAAATAGTAAACATGGAGTGATTGCTTCTTTATCTATTTTTTAAAAAGAGGGTGGACCAAAACTTAGCTTGATACACCCTCAAAGAAAATTTATATGTTTATTACTTTAAGATTAATCGCACAAAAACAGGTAGATGGTCTGACGGATAAGATTCCCCATTATTATCTGTAATGTGAGCATATTTATCTGCTACGAAATGATTACTCACAAATATGTAATCTATTCTATTTTCTCCTATTGGGTTTTTAAAACGTCTATTAAATGTTCCTACTGGTCCATATGGTTTGGTTTCTGAGATTACGTATGTATCATTTATATACTCAGAAATTGTCTTTATTTGTTTTGACTCTGGTGTAGAGTTAAAATCTCCTGTAAGTATTATAGGACTACCATCTGCAATCTCTATCATTTTATCAACCATTAGTTTTCCAGACTCTTCTCTGGCTATTACTCCTTGATGGTCAAAGTGTACATTGAAAAAATAAAATACTTTATTAAAGTCTTTCTCCTTGAATTTTCCCCAAGAACATATCCTATTGCAACATGTAGCATCCCATCCTTTTCCTGGTATATCTGGAGATTCACTTAGCCAGAAATTACCCGATTCAATTACCTCAAACTTATCTTTCTTGTAAAAAATAGCAGAGTGTTCACCCGCTTCCTTTCCGTCATCTCTTCCAGCACCTATATAAGCATAGTTGTCAAGCTTTAATATGTCTTGTAATTGATGATGAAAACCCTCTTGTGTGCCAAATATATCAAAGTCATGATACGTTATTAGTGAATTTACGTCATTTTTCCTGTAAGTCCATGAATTAAGGCTGTCATTCTCAGTATTCATTCTTAAATTATAGCTAGAAACATTCATTACAAGTCGTTTGTTAGCACCACACGAAAGAAGAATGTAAGAAACTAGAATTATAAATATTGCTTTATTATTCATTTTGGAATGTTTTTAAATGTTACCAACCAGGGTTTTGTCCTAAATTTGTGTTCTTAATTCGATCAGCTTCTGGAATAGGATAAAGGTACTTTTTGTCACTCCACTCTCTAGGTCCAATATTCCATATTAATTCTCCAGAATCTCCATTAGCTAGAAAGCGTTTTCCAATTTCATTACTAGAAACGTCTACAAAAGCAGTTGCTGTAGCACCTGTTGGTTTAGTTCCCTTATAAAAGCAAACATCCATAACGCCATCACCATTTAGGTCATATTCTCCTAACTTTGGCACATAAATACCATTCATTGGAGACTCTTCTAGTAATTCTCCTAACTTCCATCTGTTAAGATCATCGAGACGCAAACCTTCAAGAGACATCTCTATAGCTCTTTCTCTTACTACCTCTAGCAGAACGGGGTTTGTAAATCTATTTTTGTAGTAATTCCTAAGATAAGGGTCTATATTTGAAGGCATTTGAGTCAGGCTACTACCTTCTATTCCTGCTCTTTCACGTATAGCACCAATTGTGTTAGCCCATTCTGTATTATCCATTTCTCCTAATTCAGCTAATGCTTCTGCTTTATTTAGCAATATTTCTGCATATCTAAAAATTAGATGAGCATTTTCATTTCTACTTTCATCGTCATAGGGGAATCTTTCGTCATAACAACCTTTTATTATTTGATATCCCGTATAACTTTGTTCTAAGTTTGGTGGAGACATAATTGGGATACCATTTTCTGTTCTATGATAATTGCCTAATCTTATTGTTTGTGCTAATCTGGGATCTCTATCTACTACTTCTTCTGAAAAAACTTTTGTTTCGTAGTTATCCATATCAGTAAAAGGGGTTCCATCTTTATTTAAGAATGTATTAATAAAGCTCCTTGTAAAACTGGGTCTATTAGAATATGTAGGGCTAATAGTTTTCCTATTCCTTGAACTAAATACCTGTAAATCAGCATCAAGTGTTACTGCTAATATTGTTTCAGTTGCAATTGGATTCTTTTGTAGAAATAACTCTCTATAAGCGTTATCGCCTTGATGAAGTGAAAATCCTTTTATTTCATTTGCAGTCTCGATAACTCTCTTATACCACTCATCAGCAGAGCTTTGCATGTTATATTCAGTATGATACTTTCTATACGAAGCTTCATACAGACAAACTCTAGTTTTAAATGCTCTCACTACATTTTTTGTAATTCTCGTGCTATACGAATCAGTTGTTGTTGAAATATTACCTATTGCAAAATTTAAATCATCTAAAATGTTATTCATTACCTCGAATCTATCATCTCTTGGACCATATAGGGTCTCCTCGTCATCTACATCAATAGTTCGATCAATCCAAGGTACATTTCCAAATCTTTTTACTTTATCAAAGTAAAAGTATGCTCTAAAAAACCTAGCTAATCCTATGAAGTGATTTTTTTCCGGTAATTCTGATGATTCACAGTTTTCTATAAAATAGTTTATGTTTCTAAGATTACTCCAAGACCAACCACTACTAGTTATAGGACTTAGTCCATTAGGCAATAAAAGTGTACCAACAGAGGTTCTAGCAATTATGTCAGAATGATCGTCTAATAAAAATACTCCATCGTAAGGTGTTGGTAATATTTCATAAAATGAATTTGAATATAACTCTAATCCATTAACTGATTCGAAAACTGCATTCTTAGATCCTGACGATTTAGGTAATTCATCAAGATTACAGCTGGTTAATATTGTCACAATTGATAAAGTAGCAACAACATATATCTTTTTAATATTAATCATAATTTTAAAGTTAGAAGTTTACAGATAATCCAAAAGTTAATGACTTAAGTTGAGGGTAGCTAAAACCATCACCATCTCCTCTTACATCATCACTGTTTAGGCTAGTTAGCTGAGTCCCAGCTCCCCAAATGCTTGTTACGTCAGTATCCCTTGTGATTTTATATAACGGAGAGTAAGTGAATAAATTTTCAGCAGAGAAGTATACACTTATATCTGAGACTTTTAGTCTCTGTGTTAAGCTCTTGGGTAGATGATATCCAACGTTCAGTGACTTAAGTCTTATGTATGCCACGTTTTGTAAATACCTATCGTTAGGTTGTCTTAGCTGTCCATTAGCATTTTGTGCCGAGTATCCAGAAGCTAAAGGTAGGTATGCATCAAAGTTTTGCAGTTCAGGTAAAAATCTATTATTTTCCTGCCATCTAGGGAAATCATTATAAGGTCTATTATATTGACCCCAAAATCTTGACTCTCCTGAAGGGTACCATTGTTGTTTTCCGACACCCTGGAAAAATGCAGACATAAAGAAATTACTCCAATCAGCACCTAGAGATATTCCATATACATATCTGGGAGATTTGTTTCCAATAATTGACTTGTCACCAGAATCGCCCACTCGGTTTAATCCATGATAAATAATATCGTCTCCATCTAGATTCTTAAACTTTATATCTCCAACTCTATTTTTCCTAGTGCTGTGAGCTAAA
>JAAYFG010000061.1 GCA_012728335.1 Tissierellia bacterium
ATTTATAGAAGTATGCCCTCCAGCAGTCTTTTTTAGATTAATTACACCAATTTTCTTTAGAAAAATATCACGTCTTTCTTCATTGTTTTTTTCTAGCTCATCCCATAAATACTCTTTTTCTAAATTTAGTATTCCTTCTGTCCATCTTGATGTATTATTCCAAGTTTGTGCTCTTCCACCATTGTTTAGCCCTTTTCTTAAATCTAGACCTTCACCACTATTTACTTCTTTCATTATGTAAATTATTTTATATTTGGAATTATGATATTTTTCCTCATTTACTACACCATCAATATTTATTTTTGGATTTTCTTTTCTAAGTGCATCAAATAGTTCCTTGCCTCTGTCTTTAGCATTCATATCTTTAGCGTTCATATCTTTTAACCTCCTAAAATGTATTTTAATTTTCACTTCAAGAATTATTTATAATGTTACATATTACTGTTAAATCCATTAAAGTATATCATATTCATACATAAAATATATAACTTATCTCAATGTACAAATTATATTCGTAAATAAGCTCTGAAAAATAAAATAAGCTTAGAATATTGAAATCCTAAGCTTATCTCGATATGTGTTATGGTGCGCCTTCAGGGACTCGAACCCTGGACCCACTGATTAAGAGTCAGTTGCTCTACCAACTGAGCCAAAGGCACAAATACGTAACATTAATATTATACTACCAGCATATTTATTTGTCTATGTTTTTTGAGAAAATAGGCTAATTAATTTAGCCTATTTTCTTCAACTAAGCGCAAGTATTCTAGACCCTCTATTCATTTCAATTAATTTAACAGCTAAAATCTCCCCAAATAGCGAAAGCTCAAATTCTTCATCTGACTTTGGCGTAAATTTAGTAAGCCCAAATAATGAAAATATCTGTATATATTTTTCAATTGCCGTATTCTTATATTTACTGTACAAATCAATACTTCTATTTTCATATAATTCAATCATTACATTTTTTAGCTGAGAACTGACCACTACTGCATCTTCGTTGCTAATTCCAAGAAACTCAGAAATTGTAGTGACATTGAATAAATCTAAATATACAAACGAAGCTAATTCATCATTGGAAAGAGTGAAAAATCTATGTCCTCTACTACTTGGAAATACATTTAGTTCATCTATCGTTACAAATTCATTGGCTTTAGCCATTGCAAATAAATAGTCTATTATTGGAAAGTCAGATTGTTTATACTGATCCGTTTCACTTAATCTTAGGCTTCCCATTAGATTGGATAATTCCCTAATGGTTTCAGCTGATGTCTGCTTCTTAGCTGGAGTCAATTTATATTCTACATTAATGAGTCCCATAAAATACTTTCTACATTGTCCTATTATTCCAGGGAAATTATAATCAAATTCATCATATAATCTTCTAGCTAAATCTTCATTTATCAAGTTTAGATGCTGAGAATTCAATTTGTTTTTCAATATGAAAATGTCTTCTTTTACTTTCTCTAAACTTTCTATCGATTTTGAAAAATCATAGTTTTTCTCGCTCATAAATTCAAAATAATAATCTAGGGCATCGATTAATTCTTCTACCATATAAAATGATAAAAATACTCCCTCCTCACAATGTTGTTCTATCAGTTTGTATATATCTGCTTCTTGGAAAAATAACAAATTGCTCTTGTTTTTACCAAATGTTTCATATAGGAACTCTTCAAGGGTATGTCTATAATAGTCTTCATATGACTCAGATACCCTCTCTAATAAATAGTCCATAAACTCTTCAAAATGTCCTAGGTAAAGTTCTTTTATCTCGGTGAAGGATTCCCATTCAAATACTTCTCTAATCGATTCTAAATAGCTGTCGCCTCTTATGCGTTCAATCTCTGACACATAGTCTATCGTTCCAAGAACTCTAAATAAAGTGATGTGGCTGAACTGTCTCAAATATTGATAAATTCTCTCTTCTTCCGTATATCTATCATGTCTGTCAATTACATTTTTCTCTAACTTCTCTTCTTTTAATATGATATTAATAGCTTGTGATGCTTCACTTTTCGGCATAGTAATAGATGGAGTTGAAAAGAAATACATATTTCCTATGGGAGCAATTCTAGTATATAAATGCTCTCCTCTTTCAAAGTATTCTATGTCAAATTCCTCCATGACTACAGTCATTTCTTTCCCTAGAATTTGATCTATAACTTCCATCGTACAATTTCCCTTGTCTACTTTAGACACATAAAATATAGACTGATAGGAGTCCTTCAGCCTTCTTATATCATTTTTATCTTCTTCACTTAAGTCATCTTCTCTATATTTAATATATCGCTCTATAAAATCTATTCCCATTACTTTATATTGATCAAATATATACATATGATTTTGGAATACGTCTGTCATCTTACTTCTAGTCATATTTATTATTGATAACTCATTATCTTTAAAAAAGCTTTCAAAGCTGATTTTGGAATTTGTATATTTTATTAGCTCGTCCATATTAGACTGTATTTTAAATAATCTCTGTAATTTCATCTCTTTATTAAACATATTACACCTCTTAATCTTACACATTATATACGATATTCTTTATTCTGTCGATAATTATTCTTGTATATCTAGTGATTTTATATAATGTTTTATTCAAGTCTATTTCAAGCCATTTGTGTATATTATTCATATATTATGCCCATTTTGACAAAAATATATTCACAAACTTATCAACATATAAAATAGCATATATACAGTTTTCAACAGACTTATTCACATTATCCACAGAAAATATATCAACTTATCAACATATTTTTTATCAATAACTTTAATTCAAATATACAGTGATTTGTTTTATATACCTACAACTTTAGCTCTCCTACACACAATGTATTATTTAATCTCAAAATGTAATTTAAATCAAATTGGGATTATATAGCGTTATATAATCCCAATTTGATTTAAATTATTTAATTGTTATTATTTCTGACATTTCTAAGGCTTCATCTGTCAATTCTTGTCCAATTCCAGGTAAATCTGGAACGTCAAAATAACCATTTTTCGCTTCATAATTATACTTGCATAAATTTATATTATCGTCAATTAATGCTGATGCATGCAATTCATGAATTAAAAAGTTTGGAATAACTGCTTCCAATTGCAATGCAGCTGCAGTAGCTATTGGCCCTCCACAGACGTGTATTTGAACGGCCATATCATAAACTTCTGCCATATCACATATTTTTTTTCCTTCTGTTATTCCACCAGTATTCCCTAAATCTGGTTGTATTATGCTTATTGACCTATCTTCCATAAATTGTCTATACCCCCATCTAGAGTATACTCTTTCACCAGTAGCTTGAGGTATATTTACTTTATTAGAAATTTCTCTAAATAACTTAGGATTTAATGGTTGTGTAGCTTCTTCCATATAATAACAACCAATTTTCTCCAACTCTTTTCCTAATAATATTGATGTTGTCGTGTCCGTAAGTGAATGTAATTCAATTATAATGTCTAATTCGTCTCCGCCAACATCCTTCATCGCTTGACCTCTCCTTAATGCTGTATTAATTTGAGTATTCGTTAAAGCTCCCCTTGTATTACAACCCATCCACTTACCTTCTAAATAAAACACTATAGGATCAACTTTTAATGCAGTAAATCCATCTTTCATTGCTTTTTTAGTAGCATTTGCATATTCCTCTGGTTCTATTAACGAATGGCTTTCTTTTCCCCAATCAAATTGCAATTGGCTTGCATAAGCTCTCAATTTATCATTTGTTTTGCCCCCAAGTAGCTCATACACAGGAGCATTAAAGTATTTGCCTTTAATATACCATAATGCAATGTCAATTCCGCTAATTCCTGCAAAAACTATTCCACCACCGCCCATTCCCCAAAATGTCAATCTATGTAATCTACTCCATATTTCTTCACTATTCAAGGGGTCTAATCCTATTATACACTTTGCAAAATCTATCCCCATACCGTATCCTGCATTCTGAGCATTGCCGTATGCAACCCCAATTTCCCCATATCCAGATATACCTTCATCTGTATTTATTCTTACCACTACTGGACACCATGGAACCCCTCCAACTGCTATATTTGCATTTACTCTATCTGCTTTTGGAAATACTCTTATAATATCAACACTTGTTATTTTCATAATTAACCCCTTTCAACAATTTATTTATTAAACAAAAATACTTAATGCAAAAATTATCACCATAGAAAATGCTCCCATAAGAACGGATGTAACAGTAATTGTTTGGTAACTTGTATTTAAATCAAACTTGGCAAGCTTCGATACTGCCCAAAAATATGATGAATTAGTGTGACAAAATGACATAGAACCAGCCGCTGTAGCTAAAACTGCGATTTCTGGGGATAAACCAAGTGTGTTTAATATAGGAGCAAGTAATGCTGGTACCGTAGTTAAAGCGACCGTAGCAGATCCAGTGGCAATATTAATTAACATAGCCATAAAATAAGGTATTAGTAATGATGGCAATCCCAAACCTAAAATACCTTCGGCTAATACATTCCCTATCTCCGTTGATTTTAATACACCTGCAAACCCTCCTGCTGCCGCAGTTATAAGCAATACTTCTGAACCACCTGAAATAGCATTTGTTACCCAACCACTAGTAACAGTTTGATTAATTTTTGTTGATAATGAAAATGATATAAATACTCCTATCAGTAAAGCTATCCAAGGCGTACCTAAAAATGAAATCAATTGCTGTAATACATTACCATCAATTTTCCCAAAAAATGATGACAATATTATAAATATAATTGGAATAATTATAGGAAGAAATGATTTAAAAGTACTTGGTGCATATGCAACTACACTCTTGAATTCTTCTTCATAGGCCACATCTATAGCATCAAGTTCAGCTACTTGAGGAAATTTTCCTCTTATATATTTTGAGTTAGCCCATATTGATATTATTATTGCTACTGGTATAGCTACCATCATTCCATATAACATAACTTTTCCAATGTCTGCCCCATATATTGCTGATGCAGCTACTGGTCCTGGAGTCGGTGGAACAAAAGAATGTGTTAAAAGTAGACCAGACATTAACCCTACGACTAAAGGCGCATAAGGTATTTGGGCTATAGAAGATATCCCCTTGATTACTGGATTTAATATTATAAAGCCTGAGTCACAAAAAACTGGAATTGAAACAAAAGAACCGGTTAATGATGATGCTAATACAGCTCTTTTTTCACCTATTAGTTTTAATATATAATTTGCTATTTTCTGTGCTCCTCCTGTAACTTCTAGAACTTCTCCAATTATTACACCACATACTATTACTATACCTATACTTTGCATAGTCCCACCAAATCCAGATGCAATAATATTAGCAACCTCTATAGGGTGCATACCTATTCCTAATCCAAAAAATATGCCAACAACTAAAAGTGACAAAAATGCGTGAATTTTAAACCTAGCAATCATTAATATAATTGCTATTATCGACATAACAAATACTATAATCAATCTTGAGTTATTCATGGTTTCCTCCTTTTAAAATATTACGAGATATAATGTTGTTAGTTGTATTACAACTAACAACATTATATCTCGTAATATTTATTTTGTCAATGAAAAATTTTAATGTGAATTATGTACTACTTTTTATAAAGATTTCTGATATACTACACTTAAGTACTTTAGATTGGAGATTAAAATGAATAATAACTTTACAAAAATTAATAGGGAGACTGTAATATCACAGGTATATAATGATTTATTGAATAAAATATTAGATAACACTTTCTCAGAGGGTAAAAAATTGCCCTCTGAGAATCAATTAGCAATATTATATGGAGTAAGTAGAGTTACTGTTAGGGCTGCTCTCCAAAAGCTAGAAACACTTGGGCTAGTTGAAGTTAAAGTAGGTCAAGGCACAATTGTTAAAGAACCAAATTTTATTAATATAATGTCTTCTATTAGTGAAATCGTTGCTTCTTCTGATATGCTTCCTTATTTAGAGGAGTTTAGAATTTATATTGAAAATGCATGTATTGAACTAACTATAAAAAATGCAGATAATAATGAAATTATTGAATTAGAAAAATTAGCAAATAATCTAATGGTTTTTGCTAACTCTAAAGATCCTAATGGTTTTATAGAAGCAGACTATCTTTTCCACTATCAGTTAGCAGTTTTATCACATAATAAGATTTTTGAATTAGTTTACTCTAGTATTAAAGATATTTTCTATAAAAGTATAACATCGAACATTTCAGAAATACTAAAAAGTGATATTAACTATTTAGTGCTTAGTGCTAACCGTCATATTAAATTAGTTGAAGAAATTAAAGATAGAAACTTAGATAATGCTATGTCACTAAGCTCATTTATAATAAAGAAATTTAATGAAAAAGAATTTTACTATAATGAGTGAAAATACACTTTCATATTTTTTAAAATTTAGAAATTAAAACTCTAAGTTTTAAAAAAGTAAATTATTATAGATACTATTTACATACTTTTGGGTATCATTACATTACTAGAATATTTATATCAATTAGATATAAGTGTAAGGAGGCTAAATTATGTTATTAACATTCACTGGTAAAAACATGCAAGTAACAGAATCAATGAAGGAAATTGCTGAGAAGAAGTTTTCTAAGTTGGACAAGTATTTCAAGGATGATGTCGCAGCTAGAGTCACATTTTCTACTCAAAGAAGTTTACAGAAAGTTGAGGTTACTATCGATCTTCCGGGTACTCTAATCAGAGCAGAAGAAGCAACTCACGATATGTATCAATCAATTGATAAAGTAGTTGATGTTCTTGCTAGACAAATTAGAAAACATAAGACTAAACTTCAACAAAAACACCAAGCAAACGAAACGATTAGATTTGAAAACATTCCTGTTATGGAAGAAGTTCAAGAAGAAGATATTCCAAAAATCGTTAAGACTAAAAACTTTACATTAGGTCCTATGACCAAAGAAGAAGCAATTTTACAGATTGAACTCCTTGGACATGACTTCTTTATTTTCTTCGACGATTCAGATGAACTAGTAAAAGTTCTTTATAAGAGAAAAGATGGCAATTATGGCCTACTGGTTCCTGAAGTATAATACCACTGCATAATTTAATGAACTTAAGTATAGGAGATATGAATCTTTTGATTTATATCTCCCTTATTATATATATAACTTTATTATCTAACTTTTCCATTATATAATATCGTTAAGAGGGGTGTTAGCATGAAAAAACAGTTGAAAATATTTACACTGATTTTGGCTTTAATATTTTTACTTCCGTACACGGTAAAAGCCAATGATAATATGATAAAAATATGGGTAAATGGTGAATACATACATCCAGATGTTGATCCTTTTATTGAAAACGGTCGAACTATGGTGCCTATCCGCTTTGTATCAGAAGCCTTAGGATTTAAAGTTGAATGGAACCAAAAAAACTCTGTTGCCACTGTATTTGGGTCTAATAATTATAAAATAGACTTTAATATAGGCAAGTCATTTTTTACAAAAGACAATTTAGTTGACCCTAAATCCTACATAGATATGGATACTCAATCAATGTTGATTAATGACAGAACATTCCTACCTATAAGATATGTAGCTGAAGCTTTTGATATTAAAGTGGATTGGGATAGTGAATTCAACACAGTAGTCATTGGAGATGGATATATCTCACCAGCTGATATTAATGACTTTCAAGAGGCTATAGTTATAAATGTAAATGATGGCAATAATATATCGGTTAAAATAAACGGTGCAAATTTCATTGTAAGACCTATTGGAGTTCACATTCCTGAAGGTAAAAGTGCAGATGCAAAACTGTTTAATCAAGCTGTTATCTACACTCGTAGACTGCTTGAAGGACAGCTTGTATATCTGGAAAAAGATAGTACCAATATAGATAATTCAGGCAATCTTCTTAGATACATTTGGATTGAAAGACCTCTTACTAATAAACCTACTGATGAGGAAGCTATGAAAAATATGTATAATGCATTGATTCTTTCAGAAAATTTAGCTAATCTCAATCAGACTTATAATAATAAATTATATGCCAATCTATTTCGTGAATTGTATATAAATGCTAAGAAATCTTATATCATCTAATATATAATTACAATAAGTTTACAGTTTAACAATTGAATTTTTTTACAGTATATTTGTGATATAATGATTTCAATATATATTAAGGAGTGATATTGTGAAAAAGAGAAGTATATTAATGCTTGTTCTTCTAGCTTTAACTTTAACTCTTACTGCTTGTTCACCTGATGGAAAAGAATATTTGAAAGCAGTAGATAAAGTTCAATCTTGGGAGGCAATCGAACAAGAAGGTACTATTGTAATCAATATGAGTATGCCAAATTTAGATGAAATATATGGCATAGAGGATGAAGAAAATGCAGAGGATATAGCTTCTTCCATTCCTGAAAACTACAAGATTACTATGGATATCAAAGGTTTTACCAATAATGACGTAAACAATCCTACAGCAAAGATCAATATGAATATGAAAGATGAAAGTGGACTTTTTAATTTCAACGATATTGAAATGTTAATGAATAAAGACACTATTTACCTTTCTAGAAATTATGTTGAAGCGATGCTTAGCATTGATCCTTCAGTAAAAATTGAGCTACCAGAAAACATCAAATATTTCACTATGGATTCTGGTTTAGATTCTGAAGAGTATGCACAAATAATGAAAATGTATGCTAATGCTGATTTCAAGGGAGCAATGCTTGAAGTTTTTGAAGCACTTGGTTTAAACGTAGACGTGAAAAAAGACAATAACACATATACTATAGAATTAACTTCCAATCAAATTATTGATTTAGCCGGAAATGCTTTTAAAAACTTTACAAAAAACTCTAATACCGTAATTGATAAAATTGTAAAAACTGGAATTGTTGAACTTAGTGAAGAAGATATTGCTATGGCAAAAGAAGCATTTTCTGATTTCAGTGAAGATGAATTAAAGGAAATTGACTCTATAATAGCAGAAGTTAAACCTTATGTTGAAGGTTCTAAATACAAAACTGTAGAAACTTTTTCAGATGATAAATATGATTCTAAACTTGATATGACTATTGCAGTTAAAGATTACTTCACTATGGATATGACAGCAAATACCAAGTCTAAAAAAGCTACTGCTAAAGCTATAACATTCCCTAAGGCAGAAGAAACCAAAGACTACTATGAATTCATAGATGAAATTACTCCTGATTATTACATCGTAGACATTGATTTAGAAGCTAAAACTTTGACTGATTACAATAC
>JAAYFG010000062.1 GCA_012728335.1 Tissierellia bacterium
AATATTAGACATATTATAGTTCAGTATATCAAAATTTGCAAGCACTTTTTAGATTATCGCGTTAATATGTGAAATTATTTTAACTATCCACTAAACACTTTTTTAATCCATTACTATTTTCGATGTCTTTATCTTTAACATTATTTTCATTTTCTGGTTTTTCAATAGACTCTTCGTTATTGCTTAAATTTTGCAAATCAATAATTTGCCTTACTCCCCATTTAGCTAATTCATTATCATTTCCAATCCATACTGGCGTCCCCACTGGAACTGTAGGAAATAGATATGTTTCTATGTCATAGTTAAACATTCTTATACATCCCAAAGACGCATTGGTTCCTATGCTACTGGTATTTGCATTGCCATGTATTCCATAGGCATAGGAATTACCCACAATTAAACCTAACCATCTTTTTCCTAATGGGTTTCCTGGAGCACCTGATGCTGCCCTACCTGTTTTTCCATTCCAAGCTGGATTAACAATTTTTGAAACAATTTTAGTTTTAATAGAAGGAGTTAAATCTTGCTGTTTCCCTATTGCAACTGGATATTTTTTTGCAACTTCCGAAGACTTGTAAAGTGTTAAAAATCTCCTCGATTTATTAATAACTATCCAATAACCATCAGTTGGGGGCTTGTCTACAATGTCGTAACTTATTTTCGATTCATTGTATAGCATATCCTTTGTTGCATCATTTAAAACACCTGTCACCTCTAAGTTATTCTCCGCTTGAAATCTTTTTATTTCTGCAATTCTATCTACACCTTGTTTATCAAGAAAAGAATTCTCTCTGATGTACTGAGCTGAAACATAGTTTGGCAATAAAACCAAGATGCACAGTAAAATGAAAAAAGTCTTTTTTCGGATGTTTTTAGCCATTGTCTTTCCTCCCATTAAATAATAGTGGTTTCAAAAATTCTCCTGTATAAGATTTGCTTGAATTTGCAACTTCTTCAGGTGTACCAGTAGCAACTACAGTTCCACCATAGTCTCCACCTTCCGGACCTAAATCTACAATGTAGTCACAAGTTTTTATAACATCTAAATTGTGCTCGATAACTATTACAGTATTCCCATTATCAACCAACTTGTTCAATACGTGTATTAACTTGTGTATATCCGCAGAATGAAGACCTGTAGTTGGTTCATCTAAAATATATATAGTTCTACCGGTTGCTCTTTTAGACAATTCTGTTGCTAACTTAACTCTCTGAGCTTCTCCACCAGATAGTTGAGTAGAGGGTTGACCAATTTTAATATAACCAAGTCCTACGTCAAATAAGGTTTGAAATTTCCTTTTTATTCTAGGAACATTTTCAAAGAATGTCAAACCTTCCTCTACTGTCATTTCTAATACATCACTGATATTTTTATTCTTATATTTTATTTGTAAAGTTTCTCTATTATACCTTTTCCCTTTACATACTTCACAAGGAACGTAGACATCTGGTAAAAAATGCATTTCAACTTTTATTATTCCATCGCCTTTGCAAGATTCGCATCTGCCTCCTTTAACATTGAAGCTAAATCTACCTTTTGAGTACCCTCTCATTTTAGCCTCAGTAGTAATTGAAAAAATATCTCTGATAAAATCAAATACTCCAGTATATGTTGCTGGATTAGATCTAGGAGTTCTTCCAATAGGGCTTTGGTCAATTACAACTACTTTGTCAATTGCCTCAATTCCCTCAATGCTATCATGATCTCCTGGCTTCAATTTAGTTTTATTAAATTGATTTGCTAAATTTCTATAAAGTATTTGATTAACTAAAGTGCTTTTACCTGAGCCTGACACACCTGTTACTGCAATAAATTTACCTAAAGGAAATTCTACATCAATATTTTTTAAATTATTTTCTCGCGCACCTTTTATAGTAATTTTGCCTAAATCATCGATTCGCCTCGAAGAAGGAATTTCAATAAGTTTTCTGCCCGATAGATAAGCACCTGTTTCAGAGTTTTCAGATGCTTCTATATCTGCAACAGTGCCTTGAGCTACGATTTCGCCACCGTGGATGCCAGCTCCTGGTCCTATATCGACAATTTCATCTGCACTTCTAATCGTATCTTCATCATGCTCAACAACAATTAAAGTGTTTCCTATATCTGTTAAATTTCTTAGGGTTTTCAATAACATAGCGTTATCTCTTTGATGAAGTCCTATAGACGGTTCATCTAAAACATAAACAACACCTACTAAAGAAGAACCTATTTGAGTTGCCAGTCTAATTCGCTGAGCTTCCCCTCCAGACAAAGTTCCTGTCATCCTAGATAATGTGATATACGACAGCCCCACTTCTTGCAAAAATTTTAGTCGATTGTTAATTTCATTTAATATCATTTTTGCAATGCTTTTTTCCGTTTTTGTAAGAGTGACATTACTTAAATATTCAATTGCTTTGTTTACAGATAAATCCGTAAACTCGGCAATATTTAACTCGCCAAATCTAATTGAAAGCACTTCTGGTTTTAGTCTCTGGCCTTTGCATGCAGGACAAGAAACTTCCGTCATATAACTTTCAATACTATCCCTCATCATACTAGATGCTGTCTCGAAGTATCTCCTTTCTAAATTTGGAATTACACCCTCGAAAGGACCTTCATATTTTTTTCTTCCAGAATAATGACTGGTAAAATCTACAACTATTGTTTCTTTAGACCCAAATAAAATATTGTCTATTAATTCTTTTGAAGCTCGTTCAATTGGAGTGTTTATAGAAAAATTATGTTTTTTCGCAATTTCCTTAATTATTTCAAAATAATATGTCCCTGGAGTTGTTCCATAGGGACTAATTGCACCTTCCGCTATAGATAGTTTCTTATTGGGAATAACGAGTTCAGGATCAACGTGTTTGGAGAATCCAATTCCTTTGCATGTTTCACATGCTCCAAAAGGGCTGTTAAAAGAAAATAGACGCGGGCTTATCTCTTCCATGGAAATATGTCCATTTGGACAAGCTAGTTTCGAGCTTAATATAAATTTTTCTCCATCAACTATGCTAATAATTACTAAACCATCAGATAAAGCTAGAGCTGTTTCTAGTGAACCAGCTAATCTACCATCAACGCCCTCCTTGTTAATAAGTCTGTCTACGACGACTTCTATTGTATGGCGCTTGTTTTTTTCCAGTTTAATAGAGTCAGATAGCTCCAATACTTCTCCATCTATTACAGCTCTAACAAAGCCTTCTTTCCTCAAATAGTCCAATGTTTTGGCATGCTCGCCTTTTTGTCCTCTTATTATAGGAGATAAAACCATAAATTTAGTATTGTTTTTCATAGATGTGATTTGATCTACCATCTGGTCAACACTTTGGCTTTTAATCTTTTCACCACAAACTGGACAATAAGGCGTTCCTACTCTGGCAAATAATAGTCGCAGATAATCATATATTTCAGTAACAGTTCCTACTGTTGATCTAGGGTTCTTGCTAGTAGTTTTCTGGTCTATTGAAATAGATGGGCTGAGCCCCTCAATATACTCCACATCAGGCTTTTCCATTTGACCTAAAAACTGCCTTGCATAACTTGATAAACTCTCTACATAACGTCTTTGCCCTTCTGCATAAATAGTATCAAAAGCTAAGGTTGATTTCCCTGAACCAGATAATCCAGTGAAGACAATTAGTTTATTTCTTGGTAATTTTAAATCTATATTCTTTAAGTTATGAACCTTTGCACCTTTAATTATAATGTTTTCGTGTTGCATGAAATCACTCCAAATTATACTGTTTCTTAATGTTATTCATTCTGTCACGTAAATCGGCAGCTTTTTCAAATTCCAAAGATTCAGCTGCAATTAGCATTTCTTCATGAAGAGTATTAATAATTGATTGAATTTCTTCTTTAGGTATTTCTAAATATTTATCCTCATCTTCATTCATCACCATAGTGGTAATTACTTCTCGAACTTCCTTGTTAATAGTTGTTGGTATAACATTATGAGTATCATTATAGTTTCTTTGAATTTCTCGACGTCTAAATGTCTCATCAATAGCCACTTTCATAGATTTTGTAATTTTGTCTGCATACATCAAGACTTTACCATTAATATTCCTCGCAGCTCGACCTGATGTCTGAATCAAAGATGTTTCTGATCTTAAGAAGCCTTCTTTGTCTGCGTCTAAAATAGCTACTAATGATACTTCCGGTAAATCTAATCCTTCTCTAAGAAGATTAATTCCAACTAAAACGTCATAGACTCCAAGTCTTAAATCTCTAATTATTTTCATTCTCTCAATGGTATCTACATCTGAGTGCAAGTATGTTACTTTTATTCCAAGGCTCTTAAAATAATTAGTTAAGTCTTCGGCCATCTTCTTTGTTAAAGTTGTAACCAGCACTCTTTGCTTACGATTTACAGTTTGTTTTATTTCACCAATAAGGTCATCTACTTGATTAGATACTGGCTTTACATCAATGATTGGATCTAATAAACCAGTTGGTCTTATGATTTGTTCAGCTATAGTATCACTATTAGCTCTCTCATAAGGTCCAGGAGTTGCTGAAACAAAGATTGTCTGCCCAGTTATTTGTTCAAATTCAGAAAATCTAAGTGGTCTATTGTCTAAGGCAGAGGGTAATCTAAATCCGTAGTCTACTAAATTTTGTTTCCTGGACTTGTCCCCTTCATACATACCTCCAATTTGAGGAACTGTAACATGAGATTCATCAATAATTGTTAGAAAATCAGAAGGAAAATAATCAATTAGAGTATAGGGTCTACTACCAGGTCCTCTTCCACTAAGATGTCTTGAATAGTTTTCAATACCTTGACAAAAGCCCATTTCTCTGAGCATCTCCAAATCATACCTTGTTCTTTGCTCTAGCCTCTGCGCCTCTATTAGTTTATTTCTTTCTTTTAGGTATTTAAGCCTTTCTTCAAGCTCTTCTTCTATTGTAATAATAGCTCTTTCAACTTTTGCTTTTGTTGTTGCATAGTGAGAAGCAGGAAATATACTAATGTGGTTTCTTTGATTCAGCATTTCTCCTGTAAGGGCATTGATTTCCGTTATTCTGTCAATTTCATCTCCAAAGAACTCAATTCGAATTGAGTTCTCCCCTGAAGAAGAAGGAAACACCTCTAAAACATCTCCTCTTACTCTAAACGTCCCACGAACAAAATTAATATCGTTTCTAGAATATTGTATTTCAACTAACTGCCTAATGACGCTGTCTCTATCTTTAATCATCCCTGGCCTAAGAGATACAACTAAACTTTTATAGTCTATGGGATCACCTAAGCCATATATGCACGAAACAGAAGCTACAATGATAACGTCCCGTCTTTCAAAAAGGGACATAGTAGCTGAGTGTCTTAACTTGTCTATTTCATCATTTATCGAAGAGTCTTTTTCTATAAAAGTATCAGTTTGTGGTACATAAGCTTCAGGCTGATAATAGTCATAATATGAAACAAAATATTCAACTGCGTTATCTGGAAAAAAACTCTTAAACTCTGATGCTAACTGATATGCCAAAGTTTTATTGTGAGCGATAACTAGCGTAGGTCTTTGAACTCTTTCAATAATGTTTGCCATGGTAAAAGTTTTTCCAGAACCTGTTACACCTAATAGTATCTGATTATTAATACTTGAATTAAGCCCATTTACAAGTGTATCAATGGCAGCAGGTTGATCTCCCATAGGCTTAAATTTTGAATTTAATACAAACCTGTCCATTAATACACCTCCTTAGAAATTAAAACGCTCCGCGGAGCGTTTATTTTTGTAATATTTCAATTGCTTTTTTTAATTGAGTGTCCGTTTCTAAAAATTCCGGACCTATTCCTTCAGCATCCTCTGGAATTGTAATTTCAATGTCAGGTTTGACCCCTATTCCATGAATTGAAGTTCCACTAGGAGTGAAATATTCTGTAACAGTTAACTTTAAACCGTCTCCCTCTGATAGAGGTATTATTGTTTGAACTATTCCCTTTCCAAATGTTTGTTCACCAATAATTTTTCCTCTTTTATTGTCTTTTATAGCTCCAGCAAATATTTCAGATGCACTGGCACTACCTTTGTTCACCAATAATATTAGTGGTAAATTAATTTTACCCTTATGGGCATTATAAGTTTCTTGTCTAACACCTTCACGATTTTCAGTATATACTATTAAACCTTCATCAAAGAAATTATCAATCATATTTACACAGATGTTCAATAATCCACCAGGGTTATTTCTAAGATCCAAAATAATGCCTTTAGCTTTGTCTTCTGTTGCTTTTTTTAAAGCATTTTCAAAATCTTTCTCAGTAGTTTCGTCAAATTGTGAAACCCTTATATAAGCCAAATTGCCCTCTAGTATTTCGTAGTTTACAGTATTAACCTTTATCTCTTCTCTAATTAGAGTAACATCGAAAATTTTATTTTCATCCCCTGTATTTCTAGCTATTGTAAGAGTTACCTCTGTTCCCTTTTCACCTCTTATTTTGCTAATGGCTTTCTCCATGGAATCACTGCTATATTCAACACCATCAACTTTTAATATTACATCTCCTGTTTTAATACCAGCTTTAAACGCAGGCGAATCATCTATAGGCGAAACAACTGTGATAAAAGAATCCTTACTGCCTGTAAGGTAAATTCCAACACCTACAAAACTTCCTTCCATCTCCTCCATCAATCTTAAATATTCTTCTTTAGATAGATATGAACTATAGGGATCATTTAACGATGATACTATTCCATGTAGTTCACCATCTTTTAACTGCTCATCAGTAACGTCATAGAGATAGTTTTTTTTAACGTAGTTTTTTATAGCAATGTTTTTTTCATTAGCGGATGCAATATTTTTGAGCTCATTGTATTCACTTATACCTACCCTTATAGTTCTCTGTCCTGGAAACAATCCTAAAGTTGTAAATATAAAAGTCAATGCGTTACTTAGTAATATGATAATAACAAACCATATGATTCGTTTATTTTTCATTATTTCTCCTTTATTGAACCCACCCTATTGGATCTGTGGTAGAGCCATTGTTTCTTACTTCAAAGTGCAAATGAGGACCTGTAGAATATCCTGTGCTTCCTATTAAGGCCACAGTATCTCCTCTGCTTACCTCCTGGCCAACTGAAACTAGAATTGCTGAATTATGTGCATATAGAGTAACTATTCCTCCACCATGGTCTACCATAACAACATTACCATAGCCTCCTAACCCGCCTGCTGAAATAACTTTTCCATCGCCAGCGGCTATTACGTTGCTTCCAGTTGGAGCAGGAATGTCTATGCCAGAGTGAAATTTTTTGGTATTAAATATAGGGTGAATCCTATATCCATATGGAGAACTAATGTAAGAGTGACCAGGTACTGGCCAAGCTAAAGCACCACCTGAATATGTTGTATTAACACTTTGCAATGCAACAATTTGACTGTCTAAGCTTCTTGAAGTTTTCTCTAACTGGTCATATTGCTCTTCTGCTAATGCAATATTATTCTGAACCTGAGCCATATACTCTGCTTTTTCTCTGTTTGCAACCTCTAGTTCGGCTTTTTTCTTTTCTAATTCTGCTTTAGTAACTTCGACAGCAGATTTCTTAGTTTGTAGTTCAACTTTATTGTTTTGAACTACAGAAACCTGTTCTCTCATATAATTAATAAACTCATAATCTTCTTTTGCTATTCTTTGTACTAGATCTCTTCTAGACATTAAATCTGTCAAAGAGCTTGAACTGAAAAGAACCTCTAAATAAGTAACATCGCCATTAATATACATGGAGCGAAGTCTTTTGCCAAATAAATCATTTTTATTACTGATATTTGTTTCTGCTTGTTGAAGCTCTCTTTCTAGTACGGTAATACTTGCAACTAACTCATCTAATTTAGTCTGCACTACTTGTATTTCTAAAACGGACTCACTAATTTTATTGTCTAAAACAGTAATTTCATCTTTTACAATTTCTGTTTCTTGGTTTAAGCCAGCTATTTTTTCTTTTATAGCTTTCATTTGATCTTGCACACCAGATTTTTGGCTACGTAAATCTTCAATTTCTTGATTCCCTATAACTGGAATTGAAAACATAATTAACACTAATAACAATAAAATTAGTCTTTTTAAAATCAAATTCTTCACTTGTTTACCTCCTAAACATTAAGGAATCTTTTTACTGAAATAAAGCTTCCTAACGCTCCTATTCCCATTCCGATTGTAATATAAAGAATTAACAAATCCATAAATAGTCCTACTGGAGCAACAAGATTTATTGCAACCATTGAGAATAGACTATGGTTGATTTTATCAAAGAAGAACTCATATCCAAAATAAACAACACACAGTGCTATTACTCCCCCTATTAACCCTATGAGTAAACCTTCTAAAATAAATGGGCTTCTAATATAACCATTTGTAGCGCCTAGATATTTCATAATGTTAATCTCTCGACTTCTAGAGGCAACAGTAATCTTAATCGTGTTTGAAATAATTAATATTGAAATAAACGAAAGTAATGCTGTAAAGAATAGCCCACCATATCTGATGTAAAAACCAATCTTAGATACAGTTTCAATCGTATCTTTCAAGTATTGAACTTTTTCTATTCCTGGTAAGTCTTTTATCGAATCTACAATTTCATCAGCTTTATCTAATTCTGATATGTGTAAAACAAAAGAAGCAGGATATGGATTAAACCCTAAACCATCCAGGATATCAGCATTTTCTCCCCATTCCTCTTTTGTCTTATTCATGGCGTCTACTTTTGAAACATAAGTAATACTGCCAACTCCATCATTATTTTCTAGCTTGGACTTTATTGTAGCTACTTGATCTTCGGTAGCTTCATCTAACAAGAAAATCTGAACTTCATCTAACTTTCTTCTAGAATCTTCTACAAAGTTATTTACGCTTAGTACAAAAATGAGTAATATACCTAGAATAACTAAAACAGCAGCTATTGAGACTATAGAAGCAAATGCTGTACCGCCATTTCTCCATAATCCCTTAAATCCATCTCTAATAATATTACGTAATTTCCTTATTATCATAAACAGTCATACCCACCCTTCTCATCGCGCACAATAGAACCGCTAGATAGAGTAACTACACGTTTTTGTAATCTATCCACAATGTCTCTTGCATGAGTTGCCATAATAACAGTTGTACCTTTGCTGTTAATGTCTTGAAGAACTCTCATTATGTCATCAGCAGTATCAACATCAAGGTTACCAGTGGGCTCATC
>JAAYFG010000063.1 GCA_012728335.1 Tissierellia bacterium
ATTATTCCCATCTCAAATCATTCCCATAAAAGTACAGTGGAATAAATTTGTCTAATACCCTAGAAAACACTCTATCAGTATATGTACCCGAGATTTCGCTGATGCTTAAATTAGTGGAAATTATGGTTTTTTTACCACTGATTGATCTGCTATTTACAATATTAAATATCTCAGCATTAGTGAAAGAGTTTGAAAGCTCAGTTCCCAAATCGTCTATTATCAATAAATCAGCTTCAAAAATATAGTCATAACGTTCTTTCGCTATATGAGACTCATCTTTTCTAAACTTGTATTTTTCTAGTATATTCAATATATTATACGCAGTTTGATAAACAACAGTATAACCTCTATCAAGTAATTCTTTAGCTATACAATTACACATAAAAGTTTTTCCAAGTCCTGTACTTCCATAAAAAAGTAGATTAAAAGTATCATCTTTATCAAAATTGATTACAAATTCTTTACTCTCTTTTAGTATTTCTATCATATTTTCCCTTGGACTCAATTCTTCATCTTCATGAGGTTCATCTGAAAACACATCTAGATTGAAAGTCCTAAAATTTTGTTCTTCTAATACTTTTTCAATATTACTCATTTTGTAATACTCTCTAGCTAGTTTCTGTTTTAAACAACTACATTTAGATGAATTGTCTAGATATCCTGTATCATTACACTTATAGCACTCATATTCCATCTCCAAATAATCCGAAGGAAAATCATTACTAATCAAAAGTGAAGTTTTCGCAAGTTCAAGTTCTTCTATTTCCATTTCCATTTCTTTAGGTACACTACCTTTTTGTATGGTTTCTAAAACCATTTTTATACCTAATTGTCTTATGTTTTCGTCAATAGTTTCTATCATTGGGATTGCCTTATGAATATTATTGATTCTATTAACTAATGCCTTTTCATTTCTAAACCTGGTTTCCTCATATTCACGCATTATTTTTTTATAAACATTATTTGACACAATAATCACCTATGTTCTCTTAGTTCTTTTATCACGTATTTTTCTAGCTATATCATCTAGTTCCTTGTCAGAATACTTCTCTGATGCACCTTTGAAATTATGGAATTTGGTTTTCTTAGGAGTTATTTTCTTATCTGAAGATGGTTTTATATCCAGTTTCTCTATATCTTCTACTTTTACAATTCCTTTTTTATGCCAGTTTTCTATAATCGCATTTACATATCCAACTGATTTCTTCGCTGCATTAATCGATCTAGCACAAGCAATTTCAATAATTTCATCGTCATATCCATATTCATCATACCACTTATTTATGGCATAAAAGTCAGCTTTAGACATGTTTCTGTGATCGATTCCTATGGCTGACATAACTTTTGAGTAACGACCATATTTTTCGCCACTCTTCTCCAATTCTTCTTCTACTTCTTCTCTCGTCGTAAATCCCTTGTCATACCAAGAAGTCAAAACCGTCTTAACATATCTCATATTATTTATCTTCTTTTCTTCATAAGTATAATGAAAAGCCATCTCTACAAGTTCACCACTCATATTAAATTCAGATAGCCAAGAAAGTATTTCCTGTTTCTCATTTGGATAAGTTTGACGTCTTATAATATGGTCAATATTATTAAACATCTTACGAGTTCCTTCATTTTGAAACTCATTAATAAAACTATCTACCTGTGTCATAGTGTTATTATTTGATTTTGGTCTTTGACTATTGTTTAGATATAATTGTTTTAAATTCACAAATTTTATATTGAAATCCCCGTTTAAATTAGGTGTCTTTTCTATTACATTTTCACTTTCCCAATAGTCCCAAGCAGATAGAACTTCCGATATTGGAAGATTGAGATTTCTAGCTATTACTTCATTGTCAAACCTTGCTGGTAAATCCTTTGAACTAGCATATTTATACGCAAGTAAAAATACCTTTACAAAATTTCCGTCTGCAACCGGCATATAGTCTTCTATGAAAATATTCTCTATTGGTGTATCACCTAAATCAAAATTAGTAGATTCCAGTTCAAATTTCATTTTCTATCTCCATCTCTTTAAAATCATTTTCCGTTATTCTCATTACGTGTATATAATTATATACCATACCATCAGTTTCTATAAAGCTATTTTTATTTTCCAAGTAGTTAATATCTTCATAATTCATTTGATTTCTATACAAATCAAGATATTCAGCCATATATTTAAACCCGATTTTTTCGTATGCCCTTATGGCTCTCTTATTAAACCGAGCTACTTCAAGATACATAATTTTCATCTTCATCTCATTAAAATACATTCTCAAAAACAGTTGTAGCCCCTCAGTACCATATCCTTTATTCAAATGATTTGGATCGAATACAATTCCTAAAAGTGAAGTTTTCTTTATGTAATTTATGTTTCTAACGCCTATAAAGCCTATCATTTTTCCATCATGTAAACATACTGCATAATATTTCTTAAAAGGAGATGCCGTTCTCTCAAATAGGAACATTTTTCGCATTGAAAGATTCTCTAAACTGTAGTTGTAGTCTTCAAGTAATGTATTATTATGCCTTCCCCACTTCTGCATTTGATCTATATGATTAAGCTTAAGTTTTTCTAAATAAACTCTTTCGCCGTATATTTTCATAATCTATGAAAATGAGACTAAAATATATTATCTTAGTCTCATACACCTCCATTATTGTCGTATGTCAAGTTAACAAATTTCGTATATTCTGGTTTAAATAATAATTCAACAACGCCTGTTGGACCGTTTCTATGTTTAGCAATAATGACTTCTCCAACATTTGGTTTCTCTGAATCTTCATGGTAATAATCATCTCTATATAAAAACATTACAACGTCTGCGTCTTGCTCTATTGCTCCAGACTCTCTTAAGTCAGAGAGAATAGGTCTTTTATCTGTTCTACCTTCAACTGCACGAGAAAGTTGAGAAAGAGCAACAACTGGAACATCCAGTTCTTTTGCAATTCCCTTTAAGGATCTTGATATAGCTGATATCTCTTGTTGTCTATTATCAGATTTTCCGCCCATCTCCATCAATTGTAAATAGTCAATTACTATTAAATCTAGACCGTGCTCCGCTTTCATTCGCCTACACTTCGCTTTTACTTCCAATGGTGATATAGCAGGTGTATCGTCAATAGACACTACTAATGATTCCAAAGAGTTTACTGCATTTGCAATTACTCCCCATTCATCTTGTGCTATCCTACCACCTATTACCCTCTGCAAATCTATATGCGATATAGCACTTATCATCCTTTGTGTAAGCTGTTCTTTACTCATCTCAAGGGAAAACACTGCTACTTTTGCATCTCCCTTTAGAGCGGCATTTAAAGTGATATTTACCATAAGTGCAGTCTTACCCATTGAAGGTCTAGCTGCCAGTAAAATCAAGTCTGATTTCTGCATCCCAGAAAGCTTGTAATCTAAATCGATAAACCCTGTAGTCATACCAGTAAGCCCACCTGGATTTGCAGCTCTTTGTTCCATTAATTTATAACTCTCTAATAAAACTTCTTTTAGAGGAACTAATCCTTTATTAAAAGCACCTTGAGTGATTTCAAAGATATTCTTCTCAGCCATCTCTACAATAGTACTAGTTTCTTCTTCATCATCATAAGCAGAGTCAATAGTTTGGCTACTTTTTTCAATAAGGGATCTAAGTAACGACTTATCTTTAATTATCTTAAGATAATACTCTATATTTAATGTAGTCGTAACAGCCGAAGTCAGTTTTGCTAAATAAGTCATTCCGCCTATTACATCTAGTTTTCCCATTCGTCTAAGTTCTTCTGAAGTAGATATTAAATCTACTGGAGCACTTTTATTGTATAGGTTTTGAATCGATTGATATATGTGCCCATGGCCTTCATTGTAAAAATCTGATGGTTTCAACATTTGGATTGCAGCATTTACTTTCTCTTGAGAAAGTAACATTATCCCAAGAGCACTTTTTTCTGCATCTAAATTATGAGGTGGTATTCTTCCCAACAATTCATTATCCAATTAATTCACCCCTATTTACCAGTAACAACAACTTTCAAATCAGCAGTTATCTCTGGATAAACTCTAACTACCACTGTAGTAGTCCCAACAGCTCTTATATTTTCCTTTAATTCAATCTTTTTCTTCTCAATATTAATTTTATGTTGAGCCTTTAAACTGTCAGAAATTTCTTTACTAGTAACTGAACCAAATAGTTTTCCACCTTCACCACTTTTAGACTCAATGTTTACAGAAAGCTTTTCAATTTGCTCTTTTAACTTCATAGCTTCAGCTCTTCTAGCAGCCTCTTCAGCCTCTTCTTTCGCTTTTTGAATCTTCCATTCCTTAACATTTTCTTCTGTAGCTTCAATTCCAAGCTTTCTAGGTAACACAAAGTTTCTTGCATATCCATCTTTTACATTGACTTTCTCTCCGGCTTTACCTATATCTTTAATGTCTTTCAATAAGATTATTTCCATTATTTATCATTCTCCTTTAAATAATTACCTATGGCCTCTTCTAAAATTTTCTTTGCACCTTCAAGCGTCACATCAAATAGTTGTGCACCAGCACTTACCAGGTGCCCGCCTCCACCAAGTTCTTCAAGGATTAATTGTACGGATATTCCTCCCAATGACCTTCCAGAAATATTTATAAATTCCCCATTGTCATATAGTACAAAAGAAGCAGCTATTCCCTCTATTTCCAGTAGTTCATCTGCAGCTTGAGCAGCTAATAAGAGTCCATGATCCTCTTCATGTCCCAATACTCCCAATGCTATATTGTCAAAAATCACTTTCGAATTCTCTATGATTGAAGCTTTAGTTTTAATAGTTGAAAAATCATTTTTGAAAAGTCTTTTTACTCTAGTCATATCTGCACCAGATCTCTTAAGAGTCGATGTGGCTTCAAAAGTTCTAACTCCAGTTTGGAAACTAAATGCTTTTGTATCAACCATTATCCCAGCCATCAGTGCATCTGCTTCAAATTCTGTAAGATTTAAATCATCGCTCATATATGTCAACATTTCTGTGACCAATTCACAAGTTGACGAAGCATAAGGTTCTATATAGGTTAGTACAGGATTTTCAACAAATTCAGTTCCTCTTCTATGATGATCAATAATTATTATACTATTAAACTCATCCAACAGCTTTGGAGCTTCTGTAAAACTCGGTTTATGATTATCCACTAAAATTAACAATGATTTTTCACGATTGATTTTAGCCAAAGCATCTTCTTGTTTAATCATTTCTTTAATCATAGATGGCTGTTCTTCTTTCATCCTCTCCATAATATTCTCTATAGATGGATTGGATTTGTTCAGTACAATATAACCTTCTTTATCCCTGTTTTTAACAGCTCTCAATATACCTATTCCCGCTCCTATAGAATCCATATCAGGGTTCATATGCCCCATTATGAAAACTCTATCAGCTTGATCTATTAACTGTTTGGTAGCAAGACCTATAACTCTTGCTCTAACTTTATTGCTTTTCTCTTTAGCTTTACTTCTACCACCATAGTAAATATGTCCATCTCCAACTTTTACAACCACTTGGTCACCGCCACGTGCAAGAGCCAAGTCTATACAACTTCTTGACTCATGATAGCCTTCAAGTAACATGCTGTTATAGTCTGAAATTCCCATACTCAAAGTTGCTGAAACAGTATTTCCCATATATAGTTCTTTAACTTTATCTAATATGGAAAAACTATCTTCCTTCAAGTTTTCAAATGTAAACTTCTCCATCATTATAATATATTTATCATTTTCGTACTTTCTAATAACAGCGCCAAACTCTGTAAAGTAGTTTATGATGGTCTTATCAATTTCCGCTAAGAACAAAGGTCTGTTTATATCATCGGTAGAAGTTCTGGCTTCGTTGTAGTTATCGACATATAAATGTCCAAATAGTACTTTTTCGTCATCATATTTCTTAACTAAATCAAAATAATCGCTATTATCTACGAAATAAAGTAACAGTACATCATCATCAGATATAGCATTGTTATTTACATCTATTAAATTGGAATAAACACTATAGGTACGATCTCCTTTTACTAGAGATTCCTTTACTTTATTACTCTCTTTGATCATCTTAAAATCAAAATCCGGTATTATTGAATCCACTTCTTTGCCTATGATATTATCGCTGTCTATCCATTTTAAAAACACGCTATTCGCCCAGTTCACTTTCCCATTTATATCGACTAAAACTAATGGAAACGGCATATTGAATATTGCGTATTTAGCAGCAGAATCAAAAGCATCAGAAAGATTATCAATAAAGCCCTCAATTTCGTCAGTTCTTTTTTCTTGGTCTCTATACATTATAAAAATCATAATTGCAGAAATTGCCAAACCTATAAAAGCAGCATAGGGACTCAATATTAAGAGAAGTATGACTAATAATCCAAAACCTAAATAATAGATTTTAAATCCTTTGAGTATCTCACTTCCTGTATTTTTCATTTTCTAACTCACTTTCCTAAAATTAAAAACAGAATCTACAAAACCGATAGAAACTAATATCGGATAAAAACTAACCATAGTTAAAACAACTATGTAAAGTAAAACTCTTACTACGCTGTTAACCCCTATTCTAATCGTTGCATAATTTAGCACAGAAAATCCCTGTACTAAATATAAGAAACCGAATAAAACAGCTAAGTTTAACATTATAACACCATATAGCTCCTCTAGTTGATTCTTCAAAATCGAAATTGAAAGGAATGATATTATTGTTCCCATAACGATACTAGAAGGCAGCTTAAACTTATAAAAAAATGGTGGTTGAGAAATAAGCACACCATATGAAATCAAAAATCTCCCGACAATCGTATAATTCATATATGCAAAGACCAACGATACTATAATTATTAAACTTGGAAATATGGTAATTATTGTGTTCCAACTATTGTTTAAACTATCATTAATCTGTTTAATCTCTAATCTAGTCATCTCTTCGCTCATCAATGAACTACCTATTTCATTTAATGTATCGGGCTTACTAAGCATTATTGAACCTATATCAAATGTAGAAGCAAATAACGATAAAAAGCTCAGCATAAATACTAACGCCAATACAACAAGTGTAGTTCTATACGACTTTTGTGCATGTACTAAATAGTGAAAAATAATCACTACTGGCAAGAATAATAACAATATAAATATCGCTACTTGAGACGAAGTCGTATACATTAATAAAGCGCAAGTAGCAACCATTGCACTACTTCCATGAAAAATTCCGTGATTAATAGAATCCATCATAAACCAGACAGGAAATAGCAATAGTGCAAACGTAGCAAAATTAACAGTTACATATCCAAATATACTCATCATAAGTACCAATTTAATCCAACTGTTGTATCCATTCTTGTCTTGATTCAAATTATCACCTCTGTGTGAAAAATTAAGTTATACACTATATATTTTACCATAAAAACGACTTATTATACAGTTAAGAATTTCCATGCCCATTATAAAGAAAAAAAAAGGGAACATCTAATGATGTTTCCCTAGTTCTTATTAGTCAGCGCTATATGGTAATAAAGCTACTTGTCTAGCTCTTTTTATAGCAATTGTCAATACTCTTTGATGTTTAGAGCAAGTACCAGTAATTCTTCTTGGTAAAATTTTACCTCTATCTGATACGTATTTTTTTAGTTGATCTGCTCTTTTATAATCAATATGACTGTTTTTGTCTGCACAAAAAGCACATACCTTTTTTCTTGGTCTATATCTTCTTTGCATTTATTTCCCTCCTAACTCTGTTTAGAATGGAATATCTTCGTTATCAATAGTGTAGAAACCATCTATATCATCCATATTATTGCTTCCTCCTGATGGTTGAGAATATCCTCCGCCACCAGCGCCTGGATTAGAGTCGCCCCATTCTAGGAATTGAACTCTATCAGCAACAACATCAGTTGTATATCTCTTTGTTCCGTCTTTAGCATCATAGCTACCAGTTTGAATTCTTCCGCTTACAGCGCAAAGTCTTCCTTTGACAAGGAAATTATTTACGTTCTCAGCTTGTTTTCCCCAAACTACAATATTGATAAAATCAGCAGTTGGCTGATTTCTAGATTCCATTTCTGCTCTTTTTTCTCTTGATAGTTGTTTATCTACTGCTAATGTGAATCTTGCTACTGCATTTCCACCATTTGGTAGATATCTCAGTTCCGGATCTCGCGTTAATCTTCCAATTAATACTACATTATTCATTAATAATCACCACTTTCGTATTAATCATCAATTCTTACTACCATATGTCTCATTATGCTCTCAGTAATTTTTGCAACTCTGTCTAATTCATTAATTGCTTCTTGATTAGCATTGAATGTACATAATACATAATATCCGTTTGAGTAATCGTCAATTAAATAAGCAAGTTTTCTGTCTCCCCACTCTTCAACAGATTCAACACTACCATTTGCAGAAATAATATTGCTTAGTCTTTCAAGCACTTTTGTTCTTTCTTCTTCTTCAGTGTTTGGATAGAAAATTACAATCGCTTCATATTTTCTCATTTTGTCACCCCCTATGGACTATCGGCTCTTTCGAGCAAGGTTAATTATCTAGGTTATTATAACAAAAATATATGCCTTATGCAATGTTAATATATCTGTTACCTTAACCAATTTCTAATTATATCAGATTATGACTATAATGTATATAATAAAACTTCAAAGTTTGTTTTAATACGGGTTTTTCTAATAAATATCATATACATCAATATGTATCACCATTTCTAATTGACTTTAATACTGTAAATGCTATAATAAATATTGATGTATCTATGCTAACGTGGCTCAGTCGGTAGAGCACCACATTGGTAATGTGGAGGTCGCGGGTTCGATTCCCGCCGTTAGCTCCAAATAAATAGCAAATATCCATTCTTGAGAATGGATATTTTTTTACTTATTTAGACAATACCTGATTTCAGTTACTATGCTTATTCTACGGATACTATTAATTGAATTTCCACTGGAGCATTACTCGGCAAAGTGTGAACTCCTACTGTAGTCCTTGCACATGAGCCTTTTTCTCCAAGTTCTTCATAAAGAAAATTTGATGCAATATCTCCAATTGATGCATGTTTAGTAAATCCATCTTCACAGTTTAGATAAACGGTTAAATTCACTATTTTTTCAATTTTCTCATCTTCATTTAACACATTTTTAGCTGCAGTAAGTGCATTTTTAGTTGCCAATTCAACTGAAGGTTTTATTACTGATATATCATCTGAAATCATTATTGGACCTTCACGTAATAAAATACCATTATCTCTCGGCGTCATTCCTGATGTAAATATCAAATTATTCACTCTGTTTGCTGGTACATATTTCCCCTGAGGGATTGGATTTGATGCTTTATTACTCACTTTAAATAGCCTCCCTTTAATAGATTATATTAATAATAGAACTACTACCTAGCTTAATTATACTAATAAACCGTATTAGTTTGAAGTCTAATATATACTTTTATAACAATATTTCTATTCAGTTCATCTACATACTTATAAATATTCATAGTATAATATATACTATCAGCTAAAAAACTTACAAATGCAAAAGGACATAAACTTCTGAAAGATATACATATATTCTCTTTCATGAACAAAATCCTATGGAAAAAATTAATTATAGAAACCAGTAAAGGCTTTTAAAGCCTATGGCATTTCCAATAAATAGAGATTTGTAATGAATTTGATTTTAAATATATAATTGAAAGATTAGGTGATAATAATTAGCACACAAATATTAAATGACGAAATTGTAGAGTATGTAGAAAATACCATTCTTCCTAAGTATCAAAATTTTGATTTAGCACACAAAATCGATCATGCTAAAGCAGTAATTTCAAATAGCTTAGATATCGCAAAAGAATACGATGTAGATATAAATATGGTCTATGTAATTGCTGCATATCATGATTTAGGTTTAATTAACGGAAGGGAAAACCATCATATTGATTCAGGTATTATATTGGCTGATGATAAATATTTAAAATCAATGTTTTCTATTGAGGATATTAATTTAATGAGCCAAGCAGTCGAAGATCATAGGGCTTCAAATGATTATGAGCCTAGAAGCATATATGGAAAGATAGTTTCAACTGCTGATAGGGATCTTAAGTACCACAATATTATTAGAAGAACTTCTGAATTCAGTGTCAGTAATTTTCCAGAACACAGTTTTGAAGAGCATATGGATAGGTGTATTGACCATTTAAATACTAAATACGGCGAATATGGATATGTAAAATTATGGCTAGACGATGCTCATACCAAAAATCTATTAAAAATATTAAGAGCTAAAATAGCAATGACTGAAGACGTAATTGCTGATTTTACCATAGAATTAAACAGACTCATATAAAAAACAAACCCTGAATTTCAGAGTTTGTTTTTTATCTATTCAGATCGTCGTAAAATGCTCTTAACTCGCTTTTTATATCACCATCAAGTGAATGATGCCTAATATCTCTTATACTGCCTTCTAGGGCATATAGCATTTGGATACAAGCGTCTTTATCTACTGAACGTATCCTAGTAAATGCTTCTTTTGAACCTAATTCAAATAACTCCTCTTGAGTAATAATTCCCACTTCATTCAATTTTCTCTCAATTTCAACACCAATATTTTTAAGCTCTGATAATTTGCTCATATTTCACCTCAACTAGCCTTTAACCACCAATTAAAAAGTCTAACACATTCCAACCATCTGTTGTTTCAGATCTATATAATTCAGTGAATCCACATCTACTGCAACTTATGGTAATAAACTTCTTATTTTGAACGTCAAAAATTTTTGCAAAGTTACCTCCAGTTGCCTGAAACTGGTCATGAATATAATGCTCATTCCCGCACTTTTCACAAATAAATTGTTTTCTCTCCATCATATTCCCCTCCACTTTTTATTTATTCCATTATATACTAATTTCAACAGATTATCCATTTCAGTACGTATGTAACTATATATTATTGGTAAATATACAAATGCTAACTAATAGAATCAATTTTCTATTGAAACTTTTTCCTATATTCAATATAATACCTTCATAGATATTGTTAATTAGTTGTGAATAAGGAGGAAATATGAAAGCTGTAATAACATTTATTGGTAATGATAGGCTGGGAATCGTATTTAGAGCTTCCGAATTAGCTGTTAAATATGGGCTAAATATCAATGATATCAATCAAACTATTATGGATGGTTTTTTCACTATGTTTATGATAGTAGACATTTCTGGACAAACAGTTCCATTTGATGAAATTGTTAAAGGTTATGCTGAATTGGGTGAAGAATTAGGTATGTATATTAAAGTACAACACGAAGATATATTCAATTCAATGCATCAGATTTGAGGTAATTATGGAAAATAGATACATATATGAAACTATAAAAATGCTTGAAGAGCAACATCTTGATATTAGAACTATTACAATGGGAATATCACTACTTGACTGTATTGATTCTGACCCAGAAATAGCTTGTAAGAAAATCTATAAAAAAATGATGAGATGTTCGGAAAATTTAATAGAAACTACTTCTGCAGTCTCCCATAAATATGGTGTTCCAATAATAAATAATAGACTATCTGTTACTCCAATTTCATTAATAGGTGGAGCTACAGACTTAGAAGATTATACTTGTTTTGCTGAAGTTCTGGACAAAGTCGCAAAAAATGTTGGCGTAGATTTTGTCGGTGGCTTCTCTGCTCTAGCGCATAAAGGATTTACTAAAGGCGACAGAATACTTATAAATTCTATTCCTAACGCACTTTCAACTACTAATTATGTATGTGGAAGTGTCAATGTAGGTTCTTCTAGAACGGGAATTAATATGGATGCTGTTAAGGACTTAGGTAGAGTAATCATAGATTTAGCAGAAAGAACTAAGGATGCAGACTCTATAGGTTGTGCAAAATTAGTGGTATTTGCAAATGCAGTAGAAGATAATCCTTTTATGGCTGGTGCTTTCCATGGAGTTGGAATGGCTGATGTCACCGTAAATGTAGGTGTATCTGGACCAGGAGTTGTAAAAACTGCGCTTGAACAAGTTAAGGG
>JAAYFG010000064.1 GCA_012728335.1 Tissierellia bacterium
GACTTGTAGTTATGGACGAGGATGACTGTATGGTGGATATAGCAAAATTCTTTATGGAGTTCACAGTAGAAGAATCTTGTGGTAAATGTACACCTTGTCGTATAGGAAACAAAAGAGTATTAGAGATGCTTCAACGTATCACTAGCGGTAAAGGTACACTGGCAGAATTAAGACTTCTAAAGGAATTAAGTGAAATAATTCTTGAGACTAGTCTTTGCGGACTAGGAAAAACTGCAACAAATCCAGTATTGAGTTCAATGTACTATTTTGAAGATGAGTATCTAGCTCATGTTGAAGACAAAGTTTGTATTGCTTCCGTATGTAAAGATTTATTAAAGTACTATGTAACTGACGATTGTATTGGTTGCGGTTTATGTAAGAGAAAATGTCCAGTATCATGTATTTCGGGAACAGTTAGACAGAAACATTTTATCGACCATGATGATTGTATAAAATGTAATACTTGTCTGGAAGAATGTCCTGTAGATGCTATAGTTAGAAGATAGGAGGCTGCAAGTGGTTGAAATTACTATAAATAATAAAAAGATAAAAGTTGAAAAGGGTTCTACTATCCTAGATGCTGCAAAACTTGCTAATATACACATTCCTACACTATGTCATCTAGACTTACATGATATGAACATGGTAAATAGAGAAGCAAACTGTAGAGTATGTATGGTTGAAGTAGGCGATTGGGGAAAACTAGAGCCAGCATGTGCAACATTGGTAAAAGAAGGTATGAGCGTTAGAACTGATACGCTAAAAGTAATTCAGTCCAGGAGAACTATGGTTGAATTATTGCTTTCAAACCATCCAACAGACTGTTTAATATGCGAAAAAAATGGTGAATGTGAACTTCAAGACCTAGCTGCAGTAACAGGTATAAAAAACATTCGTTACGAAGGCGAAAGAATTGATTATCCAATAGATGATAGTAGTTTATCTATTATAAGAGACCCAAATAAATGTATTTTGTGTAAAAGATGTGAAACTATTTGTAATGAAGTACAAACGGTAGGTACACTTACAGATATAGGAAGAGGATTTGAAACTGTAATAGGTACTGCTTTTAACAATCCAATGTTTCAAACGAACTGTACTTTCTGTGGACAATGTCTGAGCGTTTGTCCAACAGGAGCACTTCATGAAGTAAACAATGTAGACAAAGTTTATGCAGCACTTAATAGTAAAAAAACTGTAATAGTTCAAACTGCACCAGCGGTTAGAGTTGCCCTAGGTGAAGAATTTGGTATGGAACCTGGTTCGTTGGTAACTGGTAAAATGGTAAGCGGACTTAGAGCATTGGGATTTGACTATGTATTCGATACAGATTTTGCTGCAGACGTAACTGTTATGGAAGAAGCGGCAGAATTTGTTCATAGATTTAAAAACAATGGTAAACTACCAATACTAACTAGTTGTTGCCCAAGCTGGGTTAAATTTATTGAACATAACTTTGCTGACTTGTTTGACATTCCATCAACATGTAAATCACCACATGAAATGTTTGGTTCTCTAGTAAAGACTTATTTTGCTGGTAAAAAACTCATAGATCCTAAAGACATTGTAGTAGTATCCATAATGCCTTGTGTAGCAAAGAAATATGAGTCTGCAAGACCAGAGCTTTCAATAGGAGAAAATGTAAGTGATGTTGACATAGTACTTACGACTAGAGAGTTAGCAAGTATGCTTAAAGACTTTTCAATTAGTTTCGCTGACCTTCCAGATGATGATTTTGATAATCCATTAGGAGAATCAAGTGGTGCTGGTGTAATATTTGGTGCATCAGGTGGTGTATTAGAAGCTACTCTTAGAACTGCACATCATTTAATAACAGGAGAAGAATTAGAAGACATTGAATTCCATAATTTAAGCGAATTAAAAGGAATTAAAGAAGCATCTGTTACAATTGAAGGTAGAGAAATAAAAGTTGCTGTTGCAAGTGGACTTGGTAATGCAAGAGAACTACTTCACAATATACGTAAGGGCAAAAAATCTTATGATGTAATAGAAATAATGGCTTGCCCAGCAGGATGTATTTCTGGTGGAGGACAACCGTTCATTCATGGAGATGTAAGTATTATAGAAAAGAGAAAAAAAGCTCTTAGAACTGAAGATAGAAATAAATCAATTAGAAAATCACATTTAAACCCATCAGTAATTCAAATTTATGATGAATTTTTAGGTGAGCCATATGGAGAGAAAGCTCATAAATTACTTCATACTACATTAGTAGAAAGAGAAAAATACGAAATATAAATGATAAGCATCTCTAATTTTTAGAGGTGCTTTATTTTGATTATTTATATAAGAAATGGTAATATGTGTTCAGAGGTGAACATCTTGGAAGCATTTAGACATATTAGGGAAAAGGCGAAAAATAGTGATTTAGTTCAAAATGTTTTTGTGGTGCTTGAAGTAATATTCATTATTTACTATGTATTATATTTTCAATATGATGGCAGGGAAATTCATTATATATTACAAGGCATAGTGGATTTTATTACATATTCATCGTTAATTTTTGTAGGACCAATACTATTAATAATAGCACAAATGCTGTTTTATAATCATAAAAAAGGTTGGGGCAGAAATACTATGCTTATATGTTTTTTAATTCCGTCCATATATATTTCATTCTACAATGTGTTTTTATTTATAGTGTTTATAATTGGAATGGAATGAAGTATTTACATAAAATAGGGAGATGAAACAATATGAAAGATTTCAAAGTCTTTAGAGAAAAGATGAAAGATAATATCATTTTACAAAATTCATTTACATTGTTAAACATACTTTTTACAGTATATTTTGCAATTATGTTCAAGTTTTCGGATTTGTTTTCTGATGAGTTCTTAAAGAACCTCCTTATATTAATGAGTCCATGGATAGTACTAATAGGCTCTTTAATACTGATAATTAGTCAAATACTATTCTTTAAGAAAAATGTCAGCTATATAAGAGATGCTTCAGTAATTCTCTTTTCTATTCCGATGGTCATATTTTGGCTTTTTATTATTACTATGGGCATTGGATATATGACTAATTCATTTTAGTGAGAGGAATCAGTAATTCATGAATTAAATAAGAAACATACTAATCGACAGTTGATATATTCAATAATGAAATTTTTAGAGATTAAATGGACATTATATTGTATAATTGTAATATTGGAGTAGTTTTGATATAATTATGATGTTTGGAGGTTATGAAATGGAAAATAAATTAGTAAATGAATTAGATAGAGGAAATGTTGAAATTTCAAATGAAGTTATTTCTATAATCGCAAGTGTTGAAGCTCTTAGTGTCGAAGGAGTTATGAACATGAGAGGTAGTTTAACAGGCGATGTTGTAGAGATGCTAGGAATGAAAAATCAAGCTAAAGGAATTAAGACCGGAATTGCTGATGACGTAGTTTCTATTGATGTAAGCTTAGTAGTGGAATATGGAAAAAACATTGTTGAGATTGCAGAAAAAGTTCAAACTAAAGTAAAAGAAGCTGTTATGAATATGACTGGTTTAGAAGTTGCAGAAGTTAATGTTTATATTGAAGATGTAGCTATGCCTAAAAAAATCAAAGAGTAAGTACGGGAGGGTTTATGGGAAGAATAAAAGCTAGAGAAGGCTTAATGCAATTGTTATTCCAAATTGAGAGCAATAATGAATATGCTCCTGATACTAAAGACGTTTTCTTTGAAGTTTTTGAATACTCTCCAAGTGAGACTAAATATATAGTTGATTCTTTAGATACTATCATTGATAATATTAGTACAATAGATGAATATATAGAAAAGAATCTTACAGGATGGAGTATTAATAGGATTGCAAAGATTGATTTATCAGTTCTTAGGATTGCAATTTATGAAATCTTATTTCGGAAAGATATTCCCGCTGAAGTAACTATAAATGAAGCAATTGAAATAGTTAAAAAATACAGCAAAGAAGATTCCTCTAAATTTGTTAATGGGGTACTCGGAAGTGTGTTAAGAAGTTTAGAATAGACATTAAGCCTGACTGTAATCAGGCTTATTAAATTGGAGAATTATGAAAGCTATAAAAGTATCTGAATTACTAAAATACATTAAAAAAATGATCAATTCAGACTATTTTCTGTCTAAAGTGCAAGTAGAAGGTGAAATATCCAATATTAAATACCATAATAATGGAAACATCTACTTTTCGTTAAAAGATGAATCGTCTAGAGTGAACTGTATCATGTATAAATGGAATATAGATGAATCCGAAAACACTATATTCCAAAACGGAGACAAAGTTGAAGTTAGAGGTACGGTTAATCTATATGAAAAAGACGGCACTCTCAGTATATTTGTAAATAAAATGGAAAAGTCAGGAATTGGAGATCAATATAAAGAGTTCTTGGAGATAAAAGAAAGCCTTTTAAAAGAAGGCTTGTTTGATGAGTCAAAAAAGAAAGAATTACCTCTTTTTCCAAATACCATCGGAGTTGTAACATCTCCTACTGGCGCGGCAATAAGAGACATCATACATATTGTTAGAAGAAGAAATAGCAATGTAAGCATAATAGTTTATCCTGCACTAGTTCAAGGGGCAAGAAGCGCAGAAAGCGTCAGGAAGGGCATAGAATACTTTAATGAAAATTTGGTAGATATTATCATAATAGGTAGAGGAGGGGGCTCCTACGAGGAACTGAGCAGTTTTAACGATAAGGAATTAGCATATACCATATATAATTCGGATGTACCTATTGTTTCTGCAGTAGGTCATGAAGTTGACTTTGTGATTTCTGATTTTGTATCGGACAGAAGAGCACCGACTCCTTCTGCTGCAGCGGAGATTTCAGTTCCATTACTTGAGGATATGATAATGAATCAAGATAATATGATGAACAGGGCTAAAAACATTGTGGATAATTCAATATCTACTAATGAAAATAGGCTTGAACAATTAAAATTGAAGATGAAATATCTAGCTCCTATGAATAAAATCGATAATACCATAGAAAAGACTAGAAAAATTTATGGTAGGATTGTAGAAATAACTAATTTGAAGCTAGACTATGAAACTAGGAATTTGGATATTCTACTTAAGAGGACTGAGTATTTAAATCCTGATAAGATGATTAACAAAGGATACACAATAGTGAAAGATAACCAAAATAGACCTATAAAATCAATAGATGATATTTCTGTTGATTCTGATATATATATTCAATTTACTGATGGAACTGCTGAAGCTACTATCAAGTCGATTAAGGAGAAATCAAATGAACTTAACATATGAAGAAGCATTAAAGAAACTAGAAGAAATCCTAGAGAGTATGGAGAATGACGATATCCAATTGGATGAACTATTAGAAAAGTATAAAAATGCAACAGAACTACACAACTATTTAACTAATCTGCTTAATAATATCAAGAGTGAAATTAAATTAGTAGATGAGGAAAATGGCTTAATTGACATGCCAGAAATGGAAGAAGAGGTATAGATTATGCTGAGTGCAAAATTTGATGAATATAAAATATTGATAGATGAGTATATCAACAATTATTTTAATATGAGAAAATCAGATAATAAAAGTATAAATGCATTTATAGATGCAGTACTATATTCATATAATTCTGGGGGAAAAAGAATTAGACCGGGAATTATGTTGATGATTTCAGATTTGATTGAAATAGAAATAAGAGATATTATGCCATTTGCAGCTGCACTTGAAATGATTCATACCTATTCATTAATTCATGATGATTTACCTTCAATGGATGACGATGATATGCGAAGAGGTAAACCAACACTTCATATTAAATACAATGAAGGCGTTGCAGTTTTGGCTGGAGATTATCTGTTAAATGAAGCTAGCGAAATTATATTAGATGATATTGTCAGTTCAGCCAATACTATGAATAAACTAAAAGCATTTAAATACTTATACAATTCATCAGGTTTAGAGGGTATGTTAGGAGGACAGGTGATTGATATTGAGGATAATGATTCAATGTCTAAATCGGAAGTCCTAAGGATGTATGAACAAAAAACGGCTCAACTATTTAAAGTTTCATGTGTTATACCTGGATATTTAAAAGGTTTAGAGAATTATAAAATAGATAAATTAGAAGAACTAGGTAAATCTATTGGGATGACATTTCAGCTTATAGATGATTTGTTAGATAGAGAAGAAGACGAAGAGATTGGGAAAACTACCGTACTTTCCATATTGGGTTTAGATGAGACAAAGCAACTGATTGATGATTATCATAGAAAATCCAAAGCATTATTAGTAGATTTTGGTTTTGAAAACTCTGTACTTTCAGAGTTGATAAACAGTTTAGTTCTTAGGAGTATATGAAATGAAAAAATATAGAGCAGATGCCCTTATACACATGCAAGGACTAACTGAATCCAGAGAAAAAGCTAAGAGAATAATAATGCAAGGAAAGGCTTTTATTGGAAGTGAACGTATTTCCAAACCTGGAGATATGTTAAGTGAAGATGCAGAAATCACATTGAAAAATGTAGAGAATAAATATGTTAGTCGCGGAGGATATAAATTAGAGAAAGCCATTGAAAGCTTTGAATTAGATTTGAATGGATATATTTGTGGTGATTTTGGAGCTTCGACAGGTGGCTTTACTGACTGTATGCTACAAAATGGCGCAAAATACGTATATGCAATAGATGTAGGCTATGGACAAATAGATTGGAAACTAAGAACTGATGAACGTGTTAATGTCATTGAAAGAACTAATATCAGATATTTGGACACAGATATGTTTGAAGAAAAACTAGATTTAGTCTCCATAGACGTATCATTTATTTCGTTGACTTTAATTTTACCACCTGCTTTTAGCTCAATTAAAGAAGATGGAAGAATAATTGCATTAATTAAGCCACAATTTGAAGCGGGAAAAGGAAAAGTGGGTAAAAAGGGAATAGTAAAAGATATTAATGTCCATAAGGAAGTAATAGAAAAAATTGTTGATTTTACTATAGCTAATGAACATATACCTACTAAATTAGATTTTTCTCCAATAACAGGTGCTCAAGGAAATATTGAATACCTAGTTGAAATCAGAAAAAACGGAGAGTCTATTGACGAAGCTAAAATTGATGAAGTAATAGAAAGAGCTCAATATCAATTACTTGGAGAGTGATATAATTGTTACTTGAATTGAATATAAGTAATTTTGCATTAATTGATAATTCATCTATAAATTTTGAGGAAGGACTTAGCGTTCTAGTTGGAGAGACTGGATCAGGAAAGTCGATAATAATTGATGCTTTAAGTATAGCACTAGGAGCTAGAGCTAATAAAGACAAAATTAAATCGGGTGCAGAGAAAGCAGTAGTTCAAGCAGTATTTGATATTACGGATAATGATAATGTCAAAAACATACTTAACGATAATGGGCTTCCAGTAAACGATAATCTGTTAATCAACAGGGAAATTAATTCTAATAGCGGGAATATTTCTAGAATAAATGGCATCGTGAGCAATCTCACTGTACTAAATTCCATTACTTCCCATCTAATAGACATATTCGGGCAATTTGAGCATCAGTCTTTAACTGATTCAAATTATCAAAGAAAACTTGTTGATAGTTTTGGCGATGATGAATTTCATAGCAGATTAAATGATTTTGGGAATAGTTTTAGAGAACTGACTTCCTTGAAAAAAAGATATGATGAGCTCAATATCAATGAAGCTTTAATAGAACGAGAAATTGATATATTGAAATACCAAATAAATGAAATCGAAGTAGCAGAATTAGATAAATATGACGAAGAAAGCAGTTTAGAAGAGTTAAATCGTCTACAGAATATGAATGTTTTAAGAGAAGAACTTGGTAGCATTGAAGAATCAATTGACTCATCGGAATACCATACGGGGATAATTGAACTTATTTCTAAACAGATAAAATCGTCTCAAAATATAGATAGATACGATAATTCCAATGTAAAGCTTACAGAAAGGCTGAATAGTGTTTTCTATGAGCTTGAAGACATTTATAGTGAATTTAGAAACTATAGTGAAACCTTATATTTTGACGATGAAGTGTATAATATTATATTAGGAAAAGTAGATACAGTAAGTTCTCTTAAAAAGAAGTACGGGAATTCAATTTCTGAGATATTGAAATTTTACGATGATGCACTATTAAAAATTGAAGAATACAATAATCATGATAAAAAGCTTGCTGAGCTGGAATCTAGAATTGTTCAATTGAATAATAGAATAGCTAGTGAATCAGAATACATCAGCAAAAAGAGGATTACTTATTCGATTGATTTAGAGAAAAATTTAATCGGGGAACTAAATGAATTGAATATGCCTTATGCAAAGTTTAAAGTCGATATAAAGCCGACAAAGACTTCAAGTAGTGGAAGTGATGAAATTACATTTTTGATTTCTACCAATCAAGGTGAGGACTTAAAAGAATTATCACAGATATCATCAGGCGGTGAAATTAGTAGGATTATGTTGGCTTTTAAAAACTTACTAGCTAATTTAGATGAAATAGATACTCTGATTTTTGACGAAATAGATACAGGGATAAGTGGAAATACGGCAAAAATCGTTGGGAACAAGATAAAGAACATATCTGGTGATAGACAGGTAATCTGTATATCACATTTACCACAAATAATATCAACGGCAGATAACTGTTATCTGATATACAAGGAATTAATTGAAGGGAAAACCAGTTCCAATGTTAGAAAATTAAGCGATTCAGAATTTATAGAACAATTGGCAACAATTATTGACGGAGATAATTACAATATTGAAGCATATAATACTGCTAAGAAGATGATAGCTGAAAATAGATAGCATATTTAGTATATTAAGCCGTTTTATGATATACTAAGGGAATACCAATTTGGAGGGAATTCATGATATTTGAAGAAAATACTATTAAATCAGAAAAGATTTATGAAGGTAAAGTAGTTGGATTGAGAGTAGATACTGTAGAGCTACCAGACCAAAAATACTCTAAGAGAGAAATTGTTGAGCACGTTGGTGGTGTCGGAATTTTAGCGATAAATAGCGAAGGAAAAATAATCCTTGTGAAACAGTATAGAAAAGCAGTAGATAGGGTATTACTAGAGATACCTGCAGGTAAACTTGAGTTAAATGAAGAACCTAGGGAGACAGCAGGAAGAGAACTAGAAGAAGAGACTGGATATATTGCAAAAGATATTAAGTATTTATCAGAGATATACCCAACTCCAGGATACTGCAGTGAAAAAATACACCTTTTCCAATCTACGGACTTAGAGGTAGGAAAACAAGATTTAGACGACAATGAGTATCTTGATGTTCATGAATATACTATAGATGAAGTAGTAAAAATGATAGAACGAGGAGATATAATAGATGCAAAAACTATAGTTGCTGTACTATTATATACAAATTCATTAAAAGATAGGTGATCATATGAATATGTACGATATTATTGAGAAAAAACGTGATTTCCATAAACTTAGTAAAGAGGAAATCGAATATGTTGTAAACGGATATGTAGATGGTTCTATACCAGATTATCAAGTAGCCGCATTTTTAATGGCAGTATTTCTTAATAAATTTGATATTGATGAAACATTTTATTTAACTGACGCTTTTATTGACTCTGGTCATACAATCGATTTAAGTGAGATAAAAGGAATAAAAGTAGATAAGCATTCAACTGGTGGAGTAGGTGACAAGACGACTTTAGTTCTTGGACCTATGGTTGCAGCATGTGGAGTTCCATTCGTTAAAATGAGTGGTAGAGGTCTAGGACATACTGGTGGAACACTGGATAAACTTGAATCCATTAAAGGATTTGACTTTGAGATATCAATAGAAGAGTTTATAAAAAATGCCAATGAAATTGGAATGGTAATAGCAAGTCAAACTGGTGATGTTACACCTGCAGACAAAAAGTTTTATGCTCTTAGGGATACTACGGCAACAGTAGATAATCTATCTCTTATTTCCAGTAGTATAATGAGCAAAAAATTAGCTACTGGTGCTGATGGAATCGTACTTGATGTAAAAGTTGGCTCTGGTGCATTTATGAAAAACATTGAAGATGCAGAAGAATTATCACATCTTATGATTAAATTAGGTGAAAAATATAATAGAGAGACTATGGCAGTAATCTCAAATATGGAACAACCATTGGGATTGGCAGTAGGTAATTCACTAGAAGTAATTGAAGCAATAGAAACTCTTAGAGGGAATGGACCTGAAGATTTAGTTGAACTATGCTACAGAATAGGTACTAAGCTTCTATTGATTGCAAAAGTTGCAAAAACAGATGAAGAAGCTCATAAGATGTTAGAAGAAACCATAAGTAGTGGTTCAGCACTTGAAAAACTGAAAGAAGTAGTAGTAGAACAAAAAGGTGATGTTAGATATATTGATGACTACACACTTTTCCCTATTTCTAAAAATGTTCACGAAATCAAAGCTAAAGAATCAGGTTATATTAAGAGTTTAAATGCTTTAGCAATAGGTAAAATCTCTCAGTCTTTAGGGGCAGGGAGAGAGACTATGGAAACCGAATTAGATTTAGGAGCAGGTGTATTACTAAATAAGAAAATTGATGACTATGTGGAAAAAGGAGAACTAATAGCTACTCTTTATACCAATAAAGAAGATGTTAATGAAGCAATAGAACATTTCTATGAAATCGTAGAAATAGGAGAAAAAAACCCAGTTCCACAAAAAATAGTTTTGAAAGAAATAGACTAGTATGGAAAAAATAATGATTGCAGCATCACTTATAATAGCAATTACTTGTCATGAGTTCGCTCATGCTTTTGCAGCGTATAAATTAGGTGATAATACTGCTAAAAACAACGGGAGACTTACACTTAATCCATTGAAACACATTGACCCAATAGGAGCATTGTTTATGTTCGTATTTAGATTTGGTTGGGCAAAAGGGGTTCCAATTAATCCAATGAACTTTGGACATAGAAAAAGAGATACAATAATAGTTTCATTGGCAGGAGTTACTACAAATTTTGTCATTGCAATAGTTGCAGCTCTTTTAATGCGAACGTCTTTTGTATACAGATTTAATTGGTTACCATATCTGCTTATTTGGAGTATTTGGTATAATGTAATGCTGGGAGTATTTAATCTAGTACCACTTCCGCCGCTTGATGGATCTAAAGTAGTTGCAAGTCTGATGCCTAGCAAAATTGAATACTATTTTTACAAATATGAAAGATACTTTTATATTGTATTAGTAATATTGATAATGACGGATGTAATTGATTATGTAATGGCTCCGGCTATTGAGTTTATAATAAATATATTATTGGGGTAGTGATAGTTAAGAATGAACTATAATGTTGAATTAAAGCAATATGAAGGTCCGATGGACCTTCTATTAGATTTAATAAGTCAGAATAAAATAGATATATACGATATCCCCATTTCATTGGTTACAGACCAGTTTTTAGAGTATATTTCTGGGATGGAGTCGCTTAATATTGAGTTATCAAGCGATTTTTTGGTGATGGCTTCCACACTATTAGAAATTAAAAGCAAGATGTTGATTCCCAAAGCTCCTATTGAAGAAGAGGAAGAAGAGGAAGACCCAAGAACTGAATTAGTGGATAGGATACTTGAATATAATAGGTTTAAAGAACTTTCTGAAGAGTTGAAGAAAAATGAAGTTCATGCTTCTCAGCTTTACTTTAAAAGGGGAGAAGACTTATCAGTATTAGATAATGATATAGAAGAACATATAACTTATGAAATAGATAAACTAAAGCTAACCCTTGAAAAGCTAATGAGAAAATATGCAAGATCAACACTTATAGAAGATTCAACAGAACTACACAGAGAAGAATATACTTTAGAGCATGGAAATAGGATAATAAAATCCCAATTTTCAGAGAAAAATGAATTTTATTTCAGTGAAGTACTATATGTAGGAATGCCTAAAAATGAAATAATAGCAATATTTTTGTCAATATTAGAGCTTTCTAAAATTAAATTTTTAAGTATAGTTCAAAAATTAAACTATGATGATATACTATTAAGGAGGATATAAGTGAAAAAAGAATATGATGAATTATGTCCAATTCTCGAGTCCATCCTATTTATGGCTGGAGACCCAATAAGTTATAGAGAAATCTCTGAGTTTTTTGAATTAGAACGAAAAGAGGTCGAAGAATTAATCGACTATATGAAAAGTTTATATATTGACACGAATAGAGGGCTTAATATTGTTACTTTCAATTCCAATGTTCAGCTTAGTACGAAAGATGAATACTATGACAATGTAACTGAGTTTTTTGCATTGAATAGCAAAAAATATCTATCTAATGCAGCACTAGAAACACTTTCAATAATCGCTTATAAGCAGCCAATAACGAAATTGGAAGTAGAAGAGATTAGAGGAGTGAAGTGTGATTCTATAATTAGAAGGTTGTCAGATAAGGAATTGATTGAAGTTTCAGGGACTCTTGATAGACCTGGAAGACCAAATTTGTATAGGACAACTGATTTATTTTTAAAGAAATTTGGAATTAACGACTTAAGTCAGTTACCTGAAATAGAAGATTTTAATAGTGAGGAAGAAATATGAGATTACAAAAATACTTAGCGCATTGTGGAGTAGCTTCAAGGCGAAAAGCTGAAGAACTTATTATAAATGGCGATGTAAAGGTTAATAATGAAATTATCATTGACCCTGCTTTTGATGTAGGAGAAAATGATATAGTAAAATATAAAAACAAGAGAGTTTATTTAAGTAAGAAGAATAAGTACTTCATGCTAAATAAACCTATTGGAGTAGTTTCAACTGCAAGCGATGAAAAGGGTAGAGCAAATGTAGTTGATTTAATAGATACGGATTCAAGGGTATATCCAGTTGGACGACTTGATATTGACACTTCAGGAATAATATTACTGACAAATGATGGTGAATTGACTAATATCATGACCCATCCTAAATACGGAGTAATGAAAAAATATATTGCTACTGTAGAAGGAACGCCTAATGCAAAAGCGCTATATAGACTTAGAAATGGTGTCAGAATAGAGAATTATGTGACTGGTAAAGCAAAGGTTAAAATACTAAAGAGCTATCCTACAGATAGCGTTGTTGAAATAGTGATTAATGAAGGTAAGAATAGACAAGTTAGAAAAATGTTTGATACTGTTGGACACAGAGTTAAATCTCTTAAGAGAATTGAAATAGGAGAAATAATGATTGGTGGATTAAACCAAGGAGAATATAGAGAATTAGACAGTACGGAAATGGAATATATCCAGAGGTTAAAAAATGCGAAGATTTAAGTCTTTCTTCAATGCCGTAGATTTAAGCACATGGGTAGTAAACAATTACGTATAAACAGACGATATTGCCGTAGATGCAACTTTAGGCAATGGTAACGACTCTTTATGTATTGCAAAACAAATAGGTCCTAAAGGGCATTTATATGCTTTTGACATCCAAGAAAGAGCTATTGAAAAATCAAGAGCTCTTTTTGAGAGTAATGAAGTTGAAAACAACTATACTTTTATCCTTGATTCCCACGAAAAAATTTGTGATTATGTCGACTCTAATATTGACTTTGCAATAATGAATTTAGGTTATTTACCAGGAGGAGACAAGTCAATTGTAACAAAGGGGAACACTAGTGTTAAATGTATAGAAAACATATTAAAACTACTTAAAGCTAATGGAATATTGGCTATTTCATCATATAGTGGACATGACTCAGGGTATGAGCAAAAACAAGTAGTGGACTATTTGGCAAACTTAAATCAAAAAGAATATAATGTTCTAGCTATGGATTTCATCAATCAAGTGAATTCACCAGCGAGATTTTACCTAATTGAGAAAGCATTAGATTAATAAAATGAGGTATGAATATGAGTAAAAAAGAAAGAGTTGGAATAATAGGTGGAGGACCGGCAGGTATGATGGCAGCAATTACAGCTGGTAAAAATCCTAAAAACCAAGTTGTACTATTGGAAAAGAACGAAAAACTCGGCAAAAAACTATATATAACAGGTAAGGGAAGGTGTAATATAACTAATTCCATAGATATATCTGAATTTTTCAATTATATACCTAGAAACAAGGAGTTTTTATACTCTTCACTATATTCATTTACTAATGATGATATTATAAAAATGCTAGATGAATTAGGGCTAAAAACTGTTGTAGAGCGTGGAAATAGAGTTTTCCCTGAATCTAATAAATCCAATGATGTGCTAAAGGCTTTTGAAAAAGCTCTTAGATTAAATAATGTAGAAATACATTTAAATAACGAAGTGTCAGCTATAGAGAAATCCCAAGATGTATTTACAGTAAAGTCTATCAGAGGTAATTTAGAATTTGATAAACTAATAATAGCGACAGGTGGAATAAGCTATCCGATGACGGGAAGCACAGGAGATGGATACAAATTTTCAAAGAAATTTGGTCATACAGTTGTAGATCCAGAGCCATCACTAGTTCCAGTAGTATTAAAAGACAAATACTTAAGTGAATTACAGGGACTGTCAATTAAAAACGCTGAAATATCAGTATATGTGAATAAGAAGTTGAAACACAGTGAGTTTGGAGAATTCTTATTCGCTCACTTCGGGATTACAGGGCCTATAGTGCTTACTTTAAGCGAGTATTTAAGTAATTATAAGAAAAATGAAATCGAAATAAAATGTGATTTTAAACCTGCACTAGATACTAAAAAATTAGATACGAGACTACAAAGAGAATTTACTGAAAATTCCAACAAACAAATACTTACTGTAATGTATAATCTCTTACCAAGATCTCTAGCAAAAGTAGTATTAGAAATATCGGAAATTGATTTAGAAACTCCATGTCATCAGATTACTAAAGCTGAAAGACAGAAGATAAATGATAATATTAAAGGATTTCCTATGACTTATGATTCGCTAGCTGATATAAAACTTGCAATAATAACAAAAGGTGGAGTAAATGTAAAAGAAATCAATCCATCGACAATGGAGTCTAAAATCATTCCAAATCTCTATTTTTGTGGAGAATTAATAGATATAAATGCATTTACTGGTGGATTTAATTTACAATTAGCATATTCTACTGGGTTTTTAGCTGGAATAAGCGTATAATGGCGAAAAATGACTTGTATGTAGACGGATTTTAATATATAATCTAGTAAGGAATATTTTAAACTAGGGGATAATATGACTAATAAAACACTAATTGCTATAGATGGACCTTCAGGAGCGGGTAAAAGTACAATAGCCAAAGCACTGGCAAAAGAACTTAATATATCATATGTAGATACTGGCGCCATGTATAGAGCATTTGCATTTAAACTGAAAGAATTAGGAAAAACTGATTATACTAATGTAAGTGAGATTACTGAGATATTGTCCGAATCTGATATAAGCTTTGAAGGTGGAAAAATATTCTTAGATGGTGTAGATATTTCTGATAAGATTAGAACTGAAGAAATTGGATCTATTGCTTCACAAATTTCTTCTATTTCAGAAGTTAGAGAACACTTAGTTGCAATTCAACAAAATATGTCAAAAGTAATTTCTATGATTATGGATGGCAGAGATATCGGAACGGTTGTTCTTCCAGACGCGGAACATAAGTTCTACATAAATGCAGATGTAAATACGAGAGCAGAAAGAAGATATTTACAATTAAAAGAGTCTGGAAATGAAGAAAAATATGAAATTGTCTTGAAGAAAATTATAGAGAGAGATCATGATGATATGACTAGAGAAGCTTCACCACTTAAAAAAGCTGATGATGCAATAGAAATAGACACAACTTTTTTATCTCTTGAAGAAACGATTAACAAAATAATTTCGTATATTAAGGAGTAACAATGTTATATAAAGTATTGGTTTTTATTTTAAACATAGTACTTAGACTTGTTTACAGAGTTCGTGTACACGGTAATGTAGAGCTATTAGAAGAAGAAGGATATCTTATCTGTTCAAATCATGGACATATTCTTGACCCAGTTTTTTTAGCGATGGTCTTTAAAAAACAAATTAACTTCATGGGCAAAGAAGAATTATTTCAGAATAAATTTATGGCTTTTATCCTACCTAAAGTAGGGGTTTTTTCAGTTAATAGAGATGGTAACGATGTGAGAGCATTGAAGACTGCTATTAAAATACTGAAAGATGGTAGAAATGTAGGTTTGTTTATTGAAGGGACAAGAGTTAAAGAAATAAATATAGAAAATGCTAAACCAGGGGCAGTTATGATTGCCAATATAGCTAAAACTAATATAATTCCTGTTCATATCTCGACTACATATAGATTATTTAGTAGAATAGACATATATATAAGAGATGTTAAAGAAATAGATAAAATTGACTTTAAGGCACTAGGTAGCGATGGTTACGAAATAGTAGCCCAAGACATACTAAAAGAAATATATAATATTTAAGAGGTGTTATTATTAATATTATACTTGCAGAACATTTAGGATTCTGCTTTGGAGTAAAAAACATTATATCAAAAACTGAAAAATTACTAGATTCTAACATGAAAGTTAATGTATTTAATGATATAATTCATAATAGTACCGAAATGAGTAGGCTTTTTTCAAAAGGCTTGAAAAAAATTGAAGAAATAGATAATTTGACGCCTGATGATATAATAGTATTACGTGCACATGGAAGCAAAATGGGCGAAAAGGAATTACTTGAAAAACATAATACTACTTATGATTATGTATGTCCATATGTAAAGCGAATTCAAAATATAGTTTATAAGAATAATTTAGATAAAAAAGTAGTAATAATAGGTAATGGAGAACATCCAGAGGTAATCAGCATTAATAGTTATACTAATGACGAAGCAATTATAATAAATGAAGAAAATGCTGAATTAATTGAAAAATTACCTAATGATATTGAGTACTGTATTGTTTCGCAAACTACTCTTAGAAGAGATTTTGTGAATGAGATAATTAATAAATTTGATAGTGCAAAACTATCTTATGAATTTCATGACACAATATGTGATGCGACTAGAGATAGACAAATCGCTTGTAAGGAGCTTGCATTAAAAGTTGATGCAATGATAGTCCTTGGCGATTTAAAGAGCTCTAACAGTACTAAACTTGCTAATATAGCAAGACAAAACAACGACAATGTATTTTTTGTCGATAGTATTCATTCAATAGACTTGAATGAAATACGAAAATTTAATAAAATTGGTATTACAGCAGGTGCTTCAACACCTGATTGGATAATTAAGGAGGCTATTGAAACTATGGAAAATTTTGACAACAAGGAAATGATGGAGGCTATTGAGAGCTCCTTCACGAAAATAAGAAGAGGTGACGTCTTACAGGGAACTGTTATCTATGTTACAGATAACGAGGTATCAGTTAACATCAATTACAGATCTGATGGAATAATTAGCAAGGATGAAGTATCTAACAGTCCTGATGCAGTACTTACAGAAATGTTCAAACCTGGAGATGTTATTGACGTATCCGTATTAAAAATGGATGACGGTGATGGAAATGTTGTGCTTTCTTATAAGAGAGTACAAAATCTTAAAAACTGGGATGTTGTTGAAGAAATGTTCAACAATGGCGAATTAGTAAACGCTACAATCCAAAGTGTAGTTAAAGGTGGATTAAAATGTGAAGTTGAAGGACTTAACGCATTTATGCCAGCTTCTGACGTATCAGTTCATTTCCAAAAAGATTTATCACAATTTGTAGGTGAAGATCTTGAATCACAAATTATTGACTTTGATAAGTCAAAGAGAAGAATTATTGTTTCTAGACGTGAAGTTGAAAAAACAGAAATTCAAAAAGTAAAAGATGAAGTTTATAATTCCATAGTTGAAGGAGATGTTATCGAAGGTACTGTTCAAAGACTTACTAACTTTGGAGCATTCGTTGATATCGGCGGTGTAGATGGCCTTATTCATATCTCTGAACTTTCATGGAATAGAGTTAAACATCCATCAGATGTAGTAACACCAGGACAAACAGTAAATGTTATGGTTTTAAAAGTTGATCCTGAAAAAGATAGAATCGCATTAGGATTAAAACAAACTTCAGAAGAACCTTGGGTAGTATTTACTAAGAATTCTAAAGTTGGCGATATCGTTGAAGGTAAAGTAGTTAATTTACTAGACTTTGGAGCTTTCATTAGATTAGATTCTGGAGTAGATGGATTACTTCACGTTTCTCAAATATCTAGAGATCATGTTGAAAAACCAGCTGATAAACTAGCTATTGGTGATGAAGTAACAGTAAAAATCACAGAAATTGATGAAGAAAATCAAAAAATCAGTCTTTCAATAAAAGCTATTGATGATGATAAATTTAAAGCTGAAAAAGCTGAAGCAGCAAAAGTAGAAGAAGAGAAAGAAAAAGCTGAAGTAGAAGAATTTGCTCAAGCTGATGATGATTTCAACACTTCTATTGGCGATATGTTAAACTTAGAAGACTAATATTAATTAAGAGATTTCATTACAGATGAAGTCTCTTTTTTTTCACATTAATTTCTCAAAGATATGATAATATAATCTTGAGAATAACCTTAATACACTATAAGGAGACTATTATGAAAAATTTATTTAAAGATACGGTCAAGGACAAAGTTTTAACCGAAGAACATCCAGAAGAATTTTTAGGTAAATACTTAGTGTTAGAGCAAGAGTATAAAGCAGCTATTAAAGAAGTTACTACAAAACTTGAAATATTAGACGAAGAATTTAAATGTTCACATGAACACAATCCAATTCATCATATTGAAACTAGACTTAAATCGCCAAAAAGCTCAATAAATAAGCTTATTAAACTTAATAAACCATTGAATTTAGAAGAATTGCAAGCTAATGTAAAAGATATTGCTGGAGTTAGAGTTGTCTGCAACTACATAGATGACATATATACCATAGCACATCTTTTGACAAATCAAAGTGATATTACACTTATGACGGAAAAAGATTATATTGCGAACCCTAAACCTAATGGATATAGGAGTCTTCATTTAGTCGTAACAGTACCTATTTTTCTGTCCAAGGGAGTAAAATATGTGCCAGTAGAAGTACAAATAAGGACTATAGCTATGGATTTCTGGGCAAGTTTAGAGCATTCACTTAGATACAAGGTACCAACTGATACGACTAAGGAAATAGAAAAGAGATTATATGACTGTGCAGAATCTATTTCATTAGTGGACTCAGAAATGCAGATGATTCATAAGACAATACAAGAACATGAATTTACTGGAAAAGAGAGTTAATCTCTCTTTTTTTGTGTCTTAATATAGTTAGCTTAATAATAATATGATATAGTATAGTAAATTACAAAAGGAGAATGATATTATGAGACAAAATCATATAAAATATAAAAAACACATTATTATAGGAATGGTATTATTACTCTCCATTTCATTGGCTGGTTGTCAATCTGTAAGACAGTTTTTCAAAAATGTACAAACCGAGATATTAGGTATTCATATGACAGTAAAAAGCTACGATGAAAGTAGCCAAGTCATAGACAAGTTTTCTGGTAAAGTTGGAAATGTAACTAGAGATGTTAGGATGGATACTGAAAATATGGAATCATCAGTAATAACTTTTACTGTTGGAGGTAGAGAAGTTCAACATGTGGGCTCTTCAATGATAA
>JAAYFG010000006.1 GCA_012728335.1 Tissierellia bacterium
AATTTATGAAGCTAGTTAATTGTTATCTTGTCAATTAGAGAATAGTTAGCGAAAATAAAGAATTGACTGTGCTCGGAGAAGTTTCTGTGGATGGGTTTTCGGACGCGGGTTCGACTCCCGCCGCCTCCACCATACATAATAAATATATTATTTATTAAAGGTTAATGATATTAAACATGTCATTAACCTTTTTTGTTTATCCTATACAAATAATATCTCCATATATTGAGTATGTATTTGATGCATCAGATATTTCTACCGCAAAATTTACTTTGATTCCTGCATTAGATTTCTATTTAGCATTATTGATTTCAACCGTCTCAAAGTCAGAATATACGGACTAATAGCTTCGTTTTATGAAATAAAAATAGTAAGACTCTATTAAATCACTTAGATTAACAGAGCTTTACTATTTTTATTTACCTACCTAATTACCGTATTTTTAAGTTTTCCACCATTTAGATATGCTTCCAAATTGTATCTTACTATATCTAATATCCTCCTCTTAGTTTCAGCTAAATGGAAATATCCACTAATATGTGGTGTAATTATAATATTCTTTATATCCCACAGTCTATGATTGCTTGGAAGTGGCTCAATTTCCAATACATCAATACCCGCTCCTGCAATCTCACCATTTTCTACTGCATCACAAAGCGCATCTGTAACTACTACACTTCCCCTTCCTACATTGATTAGAAAACTGCTCGACTTCATAAGTTTAAATCTCTCTCCATTGAAAAGACCTATAGTTTCTGAATTCTCCGGTAATGAAGAAAATATAATATCTGCATTAGGCAATATTTCATCTAATTCAGCTAAACTATAAACTTCATCTGCTTTATCATTCTTTTTACCACTACTATTTATTCCAATTATCTTACATCCAAATGGTCTCACTAATTCTGCAAAATGTTCTCCAATATCACCTAGACCTAGTACCAATACGGTTTTATTTCGAAGGGTCACCACTCTACCTTCACTTTCCCACTTACCTATATTTTGATTATCTCTATATAAGTGTAATTTCTTCATTAGTGAAAATAACATTGCAAATCCATGTTCCGACACAGCTTGTCCATATGCACCAGTGGAGTTAGTAAGTATTACATCATCAGCCAATACTCCACTATTGGAATAAGGTTCTGTCCCAGCGGAATTTAATTGTAACCATTTCAAATCTTTTACCATTTCTAGTTTTTCCAATGGCAAATTTCCTATTATGACACTTGCATCTTCTATTTCGTGTTTAGTTAATTTATTCCACTCTCCAAATATAAAGTCTGCTCTATCATTAAATTGATCAAAGGATTTTTGCTCCTCTTCATTTAGTCTAAAACTAAATACTACTTTCTCTTTCTTCATACGGCACCTCCATTATTAATTACTACAAGAATATCATAATTATGATTATTCTACAATTACACTACTAGAGTAAAGTGCTGTTTGATGTTTTCAGCTACCTAAAATCTTATTCTATAAAAACTATAAAAGCCAACTGATTAAGAGTCAGTTGGCTAAATACTTCCAAATATTAAATTTATTATACAGTAAAATACTTAATACTGAGAATTTGAAATTCTTATGTAGGTTATTTAATTCACATATAAGAATTATACCACATATTCGGCAATAATGCTATAATTTCACAAATATTACACAACTTGGAGTATAGATTAATGTATTATCATATGATAGAATGAATATATAATTATGAAAGGAGTAAAAGTATTATGAGTAAACCTGTTTTTAGATTAACAGAGAACGAAGAACAAATAATGGAGACATTATGGAGAGAAGCTAAACCACTTTCTAGATCTGAAGTAATTAATTTAACGGTCGATAAAACTTGGAAAGACAGTTCAATTCACATTTTGTTAAATCAATTACTTGAAAAGGACGCTATTACTGTTGACGGATTCGTCAAAACCGGAAAGAGTTTTGGTAGAACTTATTCGCCTAGTGTTACTAAAGACGAATTTGATATGATGCAGCTTAAGCTTGAGTACAATAAATTACAACCTAAAAAATCTACAGCTGCCAGCTTTATATCATATTTAGTTGAGTCTGAATCATTTAGCAATGAGGAACTAAACCAATTAATCGATATATTAAATAGTAAGAAGGACAAATAATATATTAGAAAAGACTTATACTATAAAACCGAGTTTATCTTTTGTTATTTGGCTTATTACCAATTTACACACAGATATAACTATTTTATGAAAGCTTTTTATGACAACCTATCCAATTATTCACGATGCTATCCTTAGTTCGAAAATAATTGGTGATAATAAAATACTTCCTAGTTTACACTGCTATTTAGATATCTAGTTGACATAGGGGTATACAATTTTCCACTAGCTACAGAATTAAGTAGAGCTACTTGGGATTGTTATATTATTAAAACATATTTGCAGACACCTTATTAGAGGTCATTTCTTAGCAAAACATCTACAAAAATACTAACAAAATGTAATTTAATAGTCGATTTTATATACCATATTAGGTTTTGATCAATAAAACTGTATTGACATACCTTTGATTTTAGACGTGAAATGTGACAACAGTAGAATTGATTTTCTAATTACACTTTAGTAGTTTAACAGCGTATATAATGTTAAGAAATTAAAATACCCATCACTGATGGGTATTTTTTGTTTAAATCAACGCATATATTATCATAAAAAAACAACTATGGAATACTATAAAATATAAAAACTCTATAGTTTTGCCTTCTTGTGAAAAATGTTTTTTCAGCTTCATTATAAATTTTTTTGGATTTATTACGTCCCACGAGTTAAATCGTATATACCTACCAAAATAAACACCTACGGACACTAAAACAATTATTATAAATGCACTCAAATACATATTTGCAGTATGCTTAAGCGTTATTGCATCAGGATCTAAAATGATTATATAGATTATACCTTGAATCAGTTTAATGTTTAGTATTGTATTTAGCACTCCTGATAATGCAAAGGACAAAATCGAGATTATGTCGTACCAAATAGGCACTTCTACTTCATCTTCGTCCCTATGTGTTAAATTGAGCTCAGTAATTAAATAACCCGAATTAGGAAGCATCAAAATCCATAAAAGTATTCCTAGAAAAGCAAATACTATAGCTATGTACCCTATTATTTCTATCTCCGTAATTGCTGAAATGTATCTTATCAGTATGAAAATAGTAAAATTGCCTAAAAGCATAAATATAGGAAGGATAGATAGTTTAAAATTCCATATCATTGGTTTAAATAATTTAGTTCCAAAAATTTTAGGTCTTAGCACTATCGTTAAGAGTGCAAATATATTTAGTAGTATTATGGCTATTATAGAAATCATGTCTACTCCTTAACTATTGATACAATAAGCAAGATGTGTTCTACTTCTTCTTTAAAACTGACTGCAAAATAAATCTCCATATAGGTATAAAATATAGATATACAGCAAACAGTATGCTACTTGTAGGAGCTCCAATAGTTGTAAGTGGAGCTGCACTGGCAATAGACCAAGGAACTAAGGGCGCAATGACTATGGTCGTATTCTCAATATCTATGGCAAATTGCCTTTTATCCGTTTGTATATCATTAAGTACTTGAAATGTTAAAAGTACTGCAAGAGTTTGGTTGCACGCTATCATTGATGCTATTATTGAAGTGCCCAAAATTATATTAAACATTGATGTCTTCTTACTTAGTTTCTTGATTTTGTACTTCAAGTCGTTTAACAAGCCAGTTCCATCAAATATTCCAGCATATGTAGACGAAATACAAATAATAATAAATACATTTAGCATTGAAAGTACTCCACCGCCATTTAGCATTTCCCCAAGCTGAGCATTTGGAGCTGTATAACCAAATATCATAGTTTCTAGAGCATATGATACAGACATCTTCTGAATCGTTAAACTCAATATAAAAGCAAGAACTACGCTGATTAAAATCGTGAGTTTAACCTTTACTTTGAAAAATGAAAGTAAGAGTATCGATAGTGCAGGAATTAGAGCAATGTAACTTAGATTAAAGGAATTCCCAAAAATTCCTACGACATCATAATTCATTACACTTCCAACTTCTATATTCCTTCCCATGAAATAATATACTACACATGTCGCTATAAATGGCACAAGAGCCGTTTTCATCATCTCTTTGATATTATCATAGAGATTGGTCTTAGTAAGCTCTGCAACGAGATTAGAGCTCGTAGATACAGGTGAGCATCTATCCCCAAAAAATATTCCAGATAGCATTGCTCCACCTATTAATACAGGATTAAGCTTCATCGTCGTTGCCATGGTCATGGTTATTACTCCCATAGTAGCAGCAGTTCCAAATGCAGTACCAATCAAAAATGATACTATACAGTTTAATATAAAAGTCATCAGTATAAATATTGATGGACTAAGAAATTTAATTGAATAACTAACTATGACAGGTATTGTGCCCGAGGTTCTCCATAACGCAGTCAACATACCAATCAATATGAATAGAATCAAGATGTTTTTTACTGTCACCAACCCATTTATAGACATTTTAATCAATTGGATAATAGTGAATTTTCTGATTAACCCGTATAAACAGAAAAGCAAATATCCAAATATAAGGGCATATACTATGGAAATATCCAATATAATACATATAGTTAGTGCCAATGCAAATAAAACTAAAACCAAAGTTTCCAAAATGCTCTCCCCCATAAATACATTAATAGTTTGGTCTTATATCTATTATCTATATACTTACTCACTTTGTCTATCTAAACTATACATTAAAGTCACATTTTAGTGATATAATAATTAAAAGGGGTGAATTCAATGGATAGAGAACTTTATGAATACTCATTAGAGGAACTATGGCAGTTATTCCCAATTGAACTAAAAGAATACAATATCAACTATCCAAATATGTATTTTGAGGAAAGCTCCAATCTTCCCAATATATTAAATGGTAATATTTCAAGCATCAATCATATAGGGAGTACTGCAATAGAAAATATACTCTCTAAGCCAATAATCGACATCTTAGTTGAACTAATACCAAATGTTGAGATTGAAAGTATTTTAAATGAACTTATTAAAAATGGTTGGTTAGTCATGTCTAAAACTGAAGCACCCCATTTGAGAGTATCTCTTAATAAAGGTTATACAGTAAACGGTTTTTCAGATAAAGTTTTTCACCTTCATTTGAGACAAATTGGAGATAATGATGAACTCTTCTTTAGAGATTATCTAATTAATAATCCGCTCATTGCTAAGGAATACTCTAAATTGAAATTAAATCTTGCCTCTGAATATAAATATAATAGAGATGCATATACTAATTCAAAAACCGAATTCATACAAAAATATACTGAAATAGCTAAATTTGAATATACAAAAAAAGCATAATGAAAAGTCCTTCTGATAATTACTGGACTTTTCATTATGCTTACTTTATCTATTTCCTCATACTGAAGAATTTTATATCTTACAATAATACTAATCTATCGCTATTTACTTTTCAATCTCAAAAGTATTAGTAGCTAAAATCATATCATTATATGACCATACATTTGTTACTAAGTCTGAGAACTGTTTCAGTTCAGTATTAGCTAACATACTGTAATCAAATTCTCTTCCAAGCATTTTGTTAGTCATTGCTGCTACTTCTGCTCTAGTTATATTTGCATTTGGATTAAATGAACCATCTTCGTATCCAGCTATCCATCCCTTATTCGCTACTGCGCCAATAAGTTTTTCAGCCCAATGCCCTTGAACATCTGCAAAACTTGATTGAGATTCTATTAGATTACTAAATCTTGCTAATGCTACTGCATACTCTGCTCTCGTTATCTTTTCATTTGGCCTAAATTCATTGTTTCCATAGCCATTCATTATTCCATTATCTGTTACAAACGAAATGTATTTAGCATTCCAATGATTTGATAGCACATCTTTATAAAGAGTTTCAGGATTATATTCAATATCTGATTGATTAAGTTTCAATCTTGCTAATATAGCTGCTACTTCTCCACGTGTAATTTCTCCATTAGGTCTTACTGTTCCATCAGGATAACCATTAAGGTATGATTTTAGCACAAAGTACTCTACAACCGGTTCAACTACAACTTCTTCTTTATTGTGTCCCCAATCCCAAATTATACTGTCTAAACCACTATGATCAAAATCATCTTCTCTTTCCTCTTCTGGTTCATATCCATTAGGAAGAGGGATTCTATTTATGCTATCTAATCCATCTTTTTTGGCATCGTTGATTTCATCTATCGAAGCACCATTTTCAATATTTTCAATAGCTTCTTCTTTCTCTCTATTTACTTCTTCTATTGCTGTTTGCTTATCTTCATCTGATGCACCAGGGGTTCTGTTGATTTCATTAATCTTATCTTCTGCAGCTTGTTCAATTGCATCTTTTGCATCTTCTTTTGCTTTATCAACATCACCTTCTGGTAATTCAACATTTTCTATTGCTGTTTTACCGTCTTCTTTCGAATCATTAATTTCTTCAACAGTAGTTCCATTTTCAATATTTTTAATAGCTTCTTCTTTCTCTCTATTTACTTCTTCTATTGCCGCTGCCTTATCTTCATCTGTAGCACCTGGAACTCTATTGATTTCATTAATCTTATCTTCTGCTGCTTGTTCAAGCTCACTAATTGCTTCTTCTTTTTCTTTTTTCAGCTTTTCAGAGTTAGTTTCTGGTTTTACACCATTAATATTTTCGATTGCTTCTTCTTTTTCTGTCAATATTTCGTCAATAGTTGTTGAATTATCAACTGCATTCATTCCTAAATCTTTATGATTGTTGATTTCTTCAATAGCATTTGCTTTATCTTCTGAAGATACATCATCTAATGCTCCTATTTCTTCTACTTTCTCTTTCCAGGCCTGCTCAATTTCTGCCTTTGCTTTATCTTTTGCGTCTTGAAGTTCCTCTTCTGGAGTCTTTGGAGTTACTTTATTGATTTCTTCTATTGCTGTATCTTTTGAACTTTCTACTTCTTCAATAGTTGTTGAGTTATCAATATTTTCGTTTCCTTTTTCTCTCTCTTCTTCTACTTTTGCTATGGCATCTTCTTTAGCTTTATCAGATAAACTTGCATCATTTTCTATTGCGTTTTTCTTATCTTCTGCTGCTTTATCTACTTCTGCCTTTGCATTATCTTTTGATTCTTGTAATTCTCGCTCTGAATTTATTTCTGGTTCCACTTTACCAATTTCTGTAATTGCATTATCTTTAGCTACATCTACTGCATCCTTTGATTCTGCTGAATCTACTGCACCTTTACCTTCTTCTGCTAATTTATCTACTTCGTCTTTAGCTTTTTGTCTCTCTTCTTCGGTAAACTCTATCATTCCATCGATTTTCTCTTTTTGAGATGTTGCTGCATCATCAATCTCTTTCTTCGCTGCTTCTTTGTACTCTTCAAGTTCTCTCTCTGGACTTATTTCTGGTACTACTTCAATTATTTCTGCTATTACACCATCTTTAACAGTATTTACTACTTCTTTTGATTCTGCTAAATCTACTGCATCTTTACCTTCTTCTGCTAATCTATCTACTTCGTCTTTAGCTTTTTGTCTCTCTTCTTCGGTAAAGTCTGTCATTCCATCGATTTTCTCTTTTTGAGCTGCTGCTGCATCATCAATTTCTTTCTTAGCGTCATCTTTTGCATTTTCTAAACCATTTTTTGGAAGTGCAACATTATCAATTGCTTCTTTACCATTTTCTTTAGATTTATTTACTTCTTCAAAACTTTGAGAATTAATAACTTCTTGTATTGCTAGAGATAATTCATTTTGAACAGCATTTTTTGATAATAGTGTATCCTCTGGTTTAGCTCCATCTACTGCATCTATTTCTGCGTTTTTCTCATTTGCTTTCGCAATAAGCTCAGCTATTGCACCTTCTTTATCTATTGCTATTAAACCTGCTTCTTTAGAAGTATTAAATTCATCTATGTCTTTTGCTTTATCTACATTATCTTTTGCTAAATTTGCTTGATCATCCACTTTTCCTTTTAACTCAGTTTTTTCTTCTCCTGAAAGGTTAGTAAGTGAATCAATCTTATCTTTTTCTGCCTTAGCTTTTTCATCAATAGCAGCTTTTGCGTCATCTTTTGAGTTTTCTAAACCACTTTTAGGTAATTCAACACTATCAATGTACCCTTTTCCCATTTCTTTTAAATCTAGAATTTCTTCTATTGATTCAGATTTCTTAATACTTTCTATTGCACCATCCATAGCATAAAAAGCTTGATCTTTCGCCGTTGCTATGTCTTCTGGTTTTGCACCTTCGACTGCTTCTATAGCTGAAATTTTCTCATTGTATTTATCTACTATTTCAGCTAATGCACCTTCTCTTGCTATCTCAAGTAAACCTTTATCCTTAGCAATCGTTACACTCTCTATATCAATCGCTTTATCTATTGCATCTTTTGCTAAATTAGCTTGTTCATCTACTTTTCCCTTTAATTCTATCTTTTTTTCTTCTGAAAGGTTAGTAAGTGAATCAATCTTATCTTTTTGTATTTTAGCTGCATCGTCTATTTCTTTTTTTGCAGCTTGCTTTCCATCATATAATTCTTGTGGTTCATTTACATAAATAATATATTCACCATTCGGAGTAACAGATACTTCTCCTAATTGAACTTGACCTTCTAAAAGATCTTCGCCCACAGAATATAGATACGGAGCTTTTATAATTGCTTTATACTCTTCTGAGTTTAAATTAATTACATCTCCTGCAACTTTATTCACTTTACTTTCATATACAACCTGATCAGTATTTCTTGTGTTTAAATATTTTATTGTTATCTCAGTAGGATCCCCTTGGATATATATATTTGTTATTCTTGGGTCCTCAACACCTTCCATACCAGTATACGCATATTCGGGCTGGGTTTTTCCATTTAATTCTATTTCCGTTGCGTAGTGATATCCTTCGGGAATTGATGGATTAGTTCTTAACTCTGCTGGAATATCTAATGCTTCGTCTACAACATATGAAGTTTTATCAAAGTCAATAGCTATTGGTTCTCCAACGGTATTTCCAGACTGATCTATATACTGAACTGCAACTCCACCAACCTCTATTTTATCTGTTAGTATTCTCTTACTGTTATTAGCAGTGAAATGTGTAACTAAATCTGCATTATCAGAAGTGGCATTTACCTTATCCCTTGTTGAACCCTTAAATGCAACATTTTTAACCTTTTCAAATTTTGCAGTTGGCTCTCCTGCTACATCTGCAGTCGGTATCCAAGTTCCAAGTGTTACATATTGAAACTCAACCTCTCCACTCGCATTTAGGTTAAACACTCTATTATAACCACCACCTGTTGTCTCTAAATCAAGACCTACTGGGTTTCTAAATACTACCTTACTACCGTTTGCTACACTTACTACATTACCGCCACCCTGAATCTTCAAACTAGATCCAGGTCCAAATTCAACATAGTTTTCAGAACCACTTAAGTCAATACTATCTTGCGAAGAATTAGTGGCTACTATAGTATTTCGCTTACCAAATATAATTCTTTTAGGAATACTTTTACTAAGCATATCACTTACAAAATGCTTATAGTTATTCTGAGTCCATTCAACATTATTACCTACCTCTATGACTCCATACTGGTAATAAATAGGAGGATAATTCGAAACAAGATCTCTGGTCATAGAAACCTTCGCATTATCTTCTACTCTGAAATATCTTTCATTATTGTTAAGAGATCCACTAATATAGTAAAATGCAGAGTAAGGAAGTGAACCAGATGCATTTATTTGATGTCCTTTGAAATCAGCTCCTGATTTTATCAAAACTGAACCAGGTTCGGCAAACTCCGCTCTAGTAGTTATATCTATCTCACCTTCAAAAATATGAATAGAAGTATGCCCTTGTGAAAGTCTTAGCATATGAACCCCATTAGTTGAAACTTCTGATTTGACATTTTTCAAATGAAATGTCATCTTACTATTAGATGGTATATTTGCAAATGAATTCGATGTACTATTTGCTATTATAATATCTTCTAGTTTTATTGTTTCTTCAGAAGTAGCAGGAGAACCAAATTCAAGCCTAGTACTCTTTAAGTCCAACTTGACATTTCCACCTTCTCTTTTACCTTCATTTAGACCACTGATTGTAAGCGATGGAATCCTAGCACTTAATTTTCCTGTTCCACCTTCTCCTTGGGTTATATCAGCTTTCAATATAATATTGCTTACTTCAATATTGTTATACGCCGCTACAAACTCTGGCCAATTTGAAACCTCTACTGTATCTCCTGTCGCATATACGACTTCAGTCCATGGTCCACAAAAGCTCATGAATAATAATAATAAACTAAGCATAAGTGAAATTCTCTTTTTACTGTCTAACATTTTTGTCTTTCCCCCAAATAAATTATTTACAACATATAAATTTGCATAATAAAAGCACTAATCAATCAATTATTTAGTTGGCATTTTTCATAATAGCCAATCAATAATATATTAATTAAACACTAGCGCTAATATATTTTTTGTTTCATGAACAAATCAATATAATACACAATATCTATGAAAATAATACATATTGTTCTTTTCAATTAAATTCGATACTCTTTTTGTGCTTTTCTATTATAACACTATATTGAATATAATAAAGGCTTTTTTACAAAAATTTTACCGTTATTTTATTAACTTTCAACCTGGTAAACCCAGCATTTGCAAGACATACAGTATGTTTGACTTGAAGTCAGCAATTCTACTACCTTTCATGTATGTGATGAATATCTTTTGCTAAAATTCACTATATCAATATTTTAAAATTGAATTGCTTTTTTCTATTAATTAATTTATTAACTAGGAATTATAATGTTTTTCATCGTATATTTATTGTATTTCAAATTTCGTTCTACATTGCCATATAAAAAATGCACCTATAAAAGTTAGTTTTTATATCTAACGTTTAAGGTGCATTTCATTAAATGTCATATCTTCTTATTCTTCAAATTGACTATTATATAATTGTGTATAGAACCCATTTAAAGCCATTAGCTCATTATGAGAGCCTTTCTCTACGATATCTCCCTCTACCATAACTAATACCATATCTGCATTTACTATAGTAGATAATCTATGTGCAATGACAAAACTAGTTCTTCCTTGCATAACTTTATCCATTGCTTTTTGGATAAGCTTTTCTGTTCTGGTGTCTACACTTGATGTTGCTTCATCAAGTATCATCATATCCGGATTCGTTAAAATAGCACGAGCTATTGTAAGTAGCTGTTTTTGCCCTTGAGATATATTGGTTGCATCTTCATTTAGCATAGTGTCATATCCATCAGGCAATGTCCTTATGAATCCATCACAATATGCTGCTTTAGCTGCCATTACAATCTCTTCTCTAGTTGCATCTTCTTTACCATATCCAATATTTTCTGCAATAGTACCTTTAAATAGCCAAGTGTCTTGAAGTACCATACCGTATCTCTGTCTTAAATCGCTTCTCTTGTAGTTTTTGATATTTTCCCTATCAAGTTTTATCTCACCACTAGATACATCGTAGAACCTCATTAAAAGATTCACTAGGGTAGTTTTACCGGCACCTGTTGGTCCAACTATAGCAATAGTAGATCCAACTGGAACATCTAATGATAAATCTTTTATAACCAATTTATCTGCATCATATCCAAACTTAACATTTTCAAAATCGATTTTCCCTTTGCTACTATTTAGTGGAATTGCATGTTTTACATCTTCAACTTCTTCTTCTGCGTCCAAGAATTCAAAAACCCTTTCAGAAGCAGCCACCGTTGACTGTATAACATTTAGAATCTCTGCTGTTTGAGCAATTGGTCTGTTAAATTGTTTACTGTATTGAATGAAAGCTTGTACATCTCCTAAGTCAATTGTTCCAGTGATTACTTTCATACCACCAAGAGCTGCTACAAAAACATATCCTATATTACTTACAAAGTTCATTACGGGCATTACCATCCCTGATAAAAACTCTGCTCTCCTAGTAGAGTCATATAGTTTTTCGTTTATAACATCAAATCTTTCTACAGATCTATCTTGATAGTTAAATGATTTCACAACCAAATCTCCACTGAACATTTCCTCTATGTGACCATTTAAGTCTCCTAGCTCTGACCATTGTCTTCTGAAATATACTTGTGATTTTTTAGTTATCTGAGAAACTGCCAAGAAGCTTACTGGAATTACTACTAGTGAAACCACTGTTAATGAAGGACTTATTAAAAGCATCATTATAACAATTCCCACAACTTGTACTATCGCTGATAATAACTGATTTATGGCTTGTCGCAATGTAACTGCTACGTTTGAAATATCATTTGTCATTCTACTTAGCAAGTCGCCTATTTGATGTTTATCAAAAAAGCTTAGCGGAATTTTATCTACTTTTTCTGAGACATCTCTCCTCATCTGATATATAATTCCTTGTGTTAGCTTTACTAATACTCTTCCTTGCACGAATTCAAATAATGCACTTACTCCATACAATACTAATAGTACAACACAGACATATCCAATATATGACATATCTATTGAAATCCCTTTTATTACGGATTGATGTATTGAAGTCGTTGCTAAGCCCATTACTTTTGGAGCTACTAACATGAAAATAGTACTTAGTATTGTTGATATAACTGCTATGAACAACAATATCTTAAAAGAACTTATATAGTCGAAAAGTCTTAAAAGAGTTTTTTTAGTCGAACTCTGTCTCTTATTTTTTTTCATGCTATCACCTCTTTTTCGTACCCTTGACTTTCAACAATGTCTAAATAAACATCGCAAGATTTCATTAATTCTTCATGAGTTCCTATTCCAGCAACGTGTCCTTCATCAAGTACTATTATCTTATCTGAGTCCACAACTGTTGCAACTCTCTGTGCTACTATCAATGTTATAGCATCTTTAGTCACATCTGATAACGCTGTTCTCAAGGCTCTATCAGTTTTATAGTCTAAAGCTGAAAATGAATCATCAAACATATATATCTTAGGTTTTATTGCAACTGCTCTAGCGATTGCAAGTCTTTGTTTTTGTCCACCAGAGAAGTTATTACCACCTTGAGCCACATGAGATTTAAGCCCATCGTCAAGTGACATAACAAAATCATAACCTTGTGCTATCTTTAAAGCTTCTAAAACATCTTCATCGGTAATATAATCTCTACCAAATCTAATATTTTCTGCAATAGTACCACTAAATAGAAATGCTCTTTGAGGAGCAAATCCTATTTCATCTCTAAACACTTCTTCATCTAAATCTTCTATATTTATTCCATTGTATTTTATGCTACCAGACTCTACATCGTAAAATCCTTCAATTAATTTCAATATCGTACTCTTACCACTACCTGTACCGCCAATTATTGAAACTCTATCTCCTGCACTAGCAGTAAAACTTAACCCAGTTATTGCTGGATTTTCAGCTCCAGGATATCTAAAGCAAACGTCGTTAAATTCTAAATGTACATTTGCAACCTTTGGAGTGTCTAACTCATTTTTGTGCTTAATCACAGGTTCATCAAGTACTTCATTTATTCTTGATGCCGATGCAGATGCACTCGGTACTATGACAAACATCATTGAAAACATAACTAGTGAAAATAGTATTTGAGATATATACTGAATAAATGCCGTTAGTTCTCCTACTTTCATCATATCCATATTTATTAATTTTGCTGCGAAATAAACTACTCCAACTAATGTTAAATTCATTACTATACTCACAAGAGGAAGTAAAGTAACTATTAGAGTATTTACTCTTATAGCCGTGTCTACATAATCTTGATTGGCAACATTAAATCTCTCTTCTTCATAATCTTCTTTGTCAAACGCTCTAATGATTCTAAGTCCAGTAAGTCTTTCCCTGAAAATCAAGTTAATTTTATCCGTTTTCTTTTGGATTTGCTTGAACAACGGGAATCCTTTACCACCAATTACAATTATTGAAATTGCAATTATTGGCATTGAAACCAATAATATCATTGATAGTTTCTGGTTCATCCTATATGCCATCATTATTCCACCAATGAACATTATTGGTGAACGAATAAGCATTCTAAGTCCCATTATGGCAACTCTTTGCACTTGGTTTATATCGTCCGTATTCCTAGTCAATAGCGACGCCGTACCAAATTTTTCTGTTTGCTGTGGTGTAAATGACTGTACTTTTAAAAATACTCCTCTTCTTAAGTCTCTTGAAAAACTCATCGCTACTCTTGAAGAAAAATAAGATGAAACTATCATCGCAAGCATGGATAAAAATGCCACTATAAGCATTTTAATTCCCACACTTATAATATAAGCCGTATCTCCATTAGTAACACCAATGTCTATAATACTCGACATTAAATTAGGTAGTAATAGCTCACCGATTGCGTTTGCAAATGTAGCCAATAATACTAGTATTACCATTGGAAAATAAGGCTTTAAGTATTTGAAAATTCTCAAAATATCACTCTCTTTCATTTATAGATAAATCTACTCAAAAATTAAACAAACTTCAAAAAATGAAGTTTGTCATTTATAGATTACTCTATTATTCCTGTCAATAATCCCTATACTTCCTACTATTTTGCCAATTCATAAATCTTCTCTACATCTTCTCTGTAAAGTTTTCTGAAACTACCAACATATCCATTACCACAGCATTTTTCAGCCATTAAAGCAAATTGATCCACTGGTATATCAGCTTCAGATAATCTTGTCGGCATTCCAATTTCTACAAGGAAATCTTCAAAAGCCGCTATACCTGCCTTTGCTAATTCCTCATCATTTTTATTATTCCTATCTATATTAAATACTTCCACAGCAAATCTAGCAAATCTCTTTGTGTTTTCTTTGTACACATATTTCATCCATGCAGGAAAAATAATTGCTAGTGTAACACCATGTGTCGTACCGTAGAGCCCAGTTATTTCATGTCCTATTCTATGACTAGCCCAGTCATCTTCTCTGCCCAATCCTAAAACTCCGTTGTGGGCAATAGTACCAGAAATCATTATTTCAGCTCTTGCGTTGTAATCATTTAAATCTTCATTTAAAATTCGAGCATTTCTCATAACTGTCCTTATTGCTGCTTCTGATAAATTATCAGTTAAATCAACATTTTCTGTTTGTGTGAAATATCTTTCCAAAATATGTGAAATTATATCTGTAATTCCAGCCATAGTATGTTCATATGGAAGAGACAAAGTTAGTTCTGGATTCATTATTGCAAAAACTGGACGCAATAAATCATCGTCAATACTTCGCTTTAAATCACCATCTTCATTGGTAACTACAGTTCCCATACTACTTTCACTTCCAGTAGCCGGATAAGTCAAAATTACTCCTAAAGGAAGAGCATCTTCAATACTCGTCTTTCCCATAAAAGCATCCCATAGTTCGCCATCATATACTGCACCAGCAGCAATTGCCTTAGCAGAATCTATTACACTTCCACCACCTATTGCTAAAACAAAATCTACATTTTCTCTTTTTGCAATATCTATGCCTTTTTTTACTAATGAATATTTTGGATTTGGCTCAACCCCTGATAACTCAATATAATCCACATTTAATATATTTAATTGAGCAATGACTTCATCATATAATCCATTTTTCTTAATTCTTTCTGAACCATAATGAAGCATGATTTTAGAATACTTTCCTTTTAATAGTTCTGAAAGCATAGCTACAGAATCATTCCCAAAGCAAAGTCTTGTTGGACTGATAAAATTAAAACTGTTCATAACTTTCTCCATTCTCTAGTATTATATTATTTCAGTATGAAATTTATGTGATAATCAAATAATTTGCACTATTTTCCTTAATAGTAACTTTAGCTTTTCAACAGCGAAAATGCCTGTTTCTCCGACTTCTTCAACTGTTATCGCATCACCAGTTATTCCTGCTGCCATATTTGATATAAAAGAGAAACATAAAACTTGAATTCCTACGTGAGCAGCAGTAAGAGCTTCAGTGATTGTAGACATTCCAACCACATCTCCACCAAGTACTTTAAATGCTCTTATTTCAGCTGGAGTCTCAAAATTTGGACCGACTGCAAAAGCATATACCCCTTCTTTTAATTCTATATCAATTTTTCTAGCAGTAATTTTGGCTTTTTCTAAAAGTTCTTTTGAATACATGTCTGTAATATCAAAGAAACGTGGTCCTAACTCTTCCAAATTCGCACCCCTCATAGGGCTTCCTCCCACCATATTTAAGTGGTCAGTAATCGCAACTATGTCTCCTGGTTTAAACTTATCATTAATAGCGCCTGCTGCATTGGTAAGTATCAGTTTTTCTATTCCCAATACACTTAAAACCCTCGCTGGTAATGAAAGCTCCTCAAAAGAATATCCTTCATAATAATGGAATCTTCCAGACATACAAAGAACGTCAATTCCATTCAGTTTACCAAAAATTAGTTTTCCTTCATGAGAATCAACAGTCGCATCTAAAAAATTAGGTATCTCTGCATAGTCAACGGTTTCTACATCTTTTATCTCTTCAGTAAAACTACCAAGAGCAGAGCCAAGTACAATTGCTATTTTAGGTCTATATTTAGTTTTATTCTCTATGTATTTCGCTATATCTATATAGTAATTATAATCTTTCATGCCAACCTCCATGCTTATTATATTTACCCTATTATCGGTAAACTTAGACATTTAAATGGAAAAGAGTACAAGATTTCTCTCGTACTCATATTTTACTTCATAGCCTTATATATTTTTTCTATGGCATAGATATATGCAGACTGTCGAATTGGTTTTCCATATTCTTCTGAAGCACTATACACTTCATCAAAAGCATAATTCATCATATCTTTTTCCTTAGAAAGAACCTCTTCCTCTAACCAGTAGTTGTTCTCTCTATTTTGTACCCATTCAAAATACGATACTGTTACTCCACCTGCATTTGCCAATACATCTGGTATTAAAAGAATTCCCCTTTTAGCAAATATTTCATCTGCTTCAGGAAGTGTTGGACCGTTAGCACCTTCAACTATCGCTTTAGCATTAATCATATTAGCTAACTCACTATCAATTACATTTTCCAACGCTGCTGGCACTAATACATCCACATTTAATGACCAAAATTCTTCAATACTTATTATTTTTGCATCTTTATGTTCGTTTAATTTCATTCCACTTTGCTTTTCTTCTAGTAGTCCTTTTATATCTAAACCAGATTCATTGTATATTGCATAGTCTCTTGCTGCAATTGCAATTACGTCAAATCCTTGTTGTGACAGATGTTTCGCTGCATAGGATCCAACATTTCCAAAACCTTGAACTATGGTGGTTTTACTTCCATTTAGTCCTAGCTTATCTACTACTTTATTTGCAATTACTGCTATCCCATATCCAGTTGCTTCATTTCTACCTAATGATCCACCTATCTCAACAGGTTTTCCAGTTATCATAGCCGGCTCTGAATGTCCTACTAATTTCTCATACTCTCTAAGCATATATTCCATAATTTCCCCATTTGTTCCCATATCTGGAGCTGGAATATCAAAATCCTCTCCTAAGTACCTATATGTTTTAGAAATATACCCTCTAGATAATTGCTCTATTTCACTTTCTGATAGTTCAGAAGGATTCACTGTAACTCCGCCTTTACCACCACCATATGGAACTCCTATAATAGCACATTTAAGTGTCATCCAAATAGAAAGCGCAATTACCTCATCACGAGATACTTCTGGGCTGAATCTAATTCCACCTTTATATGGTCCTAATACGTTATTATGCTGAGATCTATATCCTGTAAAATTATTTATACTTCCATTATCCATCTTTACTGGAATACTTACTTCCAAAACTCTTTCAGGTTTTTTTAATAGTTCATACACATCATTGTCATAATTCAAGAATTCACAGGCTTTCTTAATCTCCAATTGCGCATTTTGTAGAACATTATTTTCCATAAAAACCCTCCTTATTTTTAGTATATGCGAATCATTATATCATTATTATAGTAATACTTAAACAATTGAGTTTTTATTATCAAAAAAACCTTGTTCATAAAAATCGAACAAGGTTTTAAATATGTGTTTAACTAATGGTTTTTTGTTTCTTTAATACTCTACTCCTCTTTAAAGTAGATCCTTTTTCTAAAGTATCCGCTCTCGATAACATTAATTTAATTCTATTGAATTGATTTAGTTCACTTGCACTTGCATCGTAATCAATAGGGATGATATTAGCTGTCGGATATGCCTCTCTTACGGATTTAATTACTCCTTTACCGGTTATATGATTTGGTAGACACCCGAAAGGTTGCACACATACTATATTTCCTGCACCTTGATGTATTAGTTCTACCATCTCAGCTGTCAACAACCAACCTTCACCGTATTGATTTCCTAAATCTACGAACTCTTCACCGTATTTCATAAGTTCTTCAATTCTTACTGGTGCTTCAAACTTACTTTTTTCTAGTGCTTTACGTATATAATCCCTGTAGCTTTCTATATACATAATCCCAATATTCGCGCCAATTCCAGCTAATTTGCTATTTCCAAATTTTTCATGTTTAATCTCTGCATTCTTGAAACAATACATCATAAAATCTGTTAAATCAGATATTACTACTTCTGCTCCTTCTTTTTCGAGTACATCTTGAATATTGTTATTTGCTGCAGGTAAATACTTTACAAGAATTTCCCCTACAACGCCAACTTTTGGTTTTGTTTCATTAGAAGTTTCAAGCATTTCATAGTCCTTTATCATCTTGTCTACATTTCGCTTGAACTCTTTTTTATCGTCTCTAGTTACGGCAGATTTACAAATTTCTATCCACTGTCTTTCTAAGATATTTGCAGAGCCTTTCATTATCTCATATGGTCTAGTAGCATTGGTTAATTTCATGATTAAATCACCGTATAATAAACTCATAATCAATTTGTTACCTAAACTCTTGAAATGAGTTATATCGAAAGTAAGTCCAGGATGACTTTCTATACCTTGCACACTTAATGCAAGAACTGGAATATGCCCATAACCTATTTCTTTTAGTGCTTTTCTTATAAATCCTACATAATTTGATGCTCTACAAGCTCCACCTGTCTGCGTCATCAATACAGTCAAATTATCAGTATCGTATTTTCCTGATTTTATCGCATCTATAAACTGCCCTACTACAAACATAGATGGATAACACGCATCGTTATTTACATATTTTAATCCTTCATCTACTACTTTAGAACTGGTAGATTCCAATACTTCTAAATTATAGCCTTCTGTGGCAAGTGCTTCCCTTATTATCTCAAAGTGAATCGGTGCCATTTGAGGTATCAATATCGTATGAGTAGCTGCTTTTTCCTTTGTGAAAATTACTGGTTTTTCTTCTGTTTCATCAGGAATTCCAGTGTGTTCTCTGTTTTGTATCGCTTCTAGTAATGAACGAAGCCTTATCTTAATTGCACCTAAATTATTTACTTCATCTATTTTTAATACTGTATAAATCTTATGATATGATTTTAGAATATCATTTACTTGATCTGTTGTAACTGCGTCCAGTCCACATCCAAATGAATTCAATTGTATCATCTCTAAATCTGGATGCTCTCCTACGTATTTTGCTGCTCTGTAAAGTCTGGAATGATAGTTCCATTGATCAAGTACTCTAAGTCTGCCGTCTATGTCGGTTTCATGTGAAATACTGTCTTCTGATATTACTACAAGCCCCAAACTCTCTATTAACTCTGGAATACCATGATTTATTTCTGGGTCTATATGGTATGGTCTACCTGCAAGAACAATACCTTTTTTGTTGTTTTCTTCCACATATTTTACTGCTTTACGACCTTCTTCTCTGACGTCTTCAGTATATCTATCTTGTTCGTCATAAGCTTCTCTAACTGCTTTATACACTTCTCGTTTAGGTATATCTGGAAATACTTCTGCTAGTCTCTTCTCAAGTTTTTTCCTGTTATCAAAAGATATGAATGGGTTTTTAAATACAATATCATTCTCTCTTAGTCCCTCAACATTATTCTTTATAACTTCAGAATATCCTATTACTACTGGACAATTAAGAGTATTATCAGCAGTTCCATATTCTCTTTCCTCATAGAAAATTGAAGGATGGAATATAAATCCTATATCTCTTTCTATCAAATCTTCAATATGTCCGTGACTGATTTTTGCTGGATAACAAGCTGTTTCAGAAGTTATGGATTCTATCCCCTTCTCATACAATTCCCTAGTGCTCTTTGCTGAAAGCTCAACTCTATATCCTAGACTTGTGAAGAAAGTATGCCAGAAAGGATAGTTTTCATATATATTCAATACTCTTGGAATACCTACTACTCCTCTTTTAGCATCTTCTAAAGGAAGTGAATCGTAATCAAATACTCTATTGTATTTATAGAGATATAGATTAGGCAATTCTTCATTTTTCTTCCTTACTACTCCAGCGCCTCTTTCACATCTATTTCCCGTAATATATCTATGACCATTAGGAAAATAATTTATATTCAATGCACAATTATTCGTACATTGTCTACATACTGCAGTCTTAGAAGTATAAGTGAAACCATCAAGTTCCTCTCTATTCATAAGAGTTGATTTACCTAGAGATTTCTCTTTGGCAATCAATGCCATTCCAAATGCACCCATAAGTCCTGCTATACTTGGTCTTGTAGCAGTTCTTCCAGTAATCAATTCAAAGGCTCTCAATATTGAATCACCATAAAAAGTTCCACCTTGAACTACAATATTATTTCCTAAATCTTTAGGATCCCTAATTTTTATTACTTTTTGAATTGTGTTCTTAATTATTGAATATGAAAGACCTGCTGCAATATCTCCAACTTCTGCTCCATCTTTCTGTGCCTCTTTAACCATAGAGTTCATGAAAACAGTACATCTAGACCCTAAGTCTACAGGATTTTTTGCCAGTAAAGCAGTCTCTGTAAACTCTGCAACATTCATGTTAATAGATTTTGCAAAAGTCTCTAAAAATGAGCCACATCCCGAAGAACAAGCTTCATTTAAAAGTATTGAGCTTATTACTCCATCTTCTACTTTTATGGACTTCATATCTTGTCCGCCAATATCTATTATAAAATCAACATCTTCATCGTAATAATGAGCTGCTTTTAAATGTGCGATGGTCTCAACTTCACCGAAATCAGCTCCTATTGCCGTTTTTATGAAATCTTCTCCATATCCAGTAACTCCACTGGATTCAATGTATGCGCCATCTTCCATTAAATCGTATATTTCATGAAGTTTTTCTGTAACTACATCTAAAGGTTTACCTTTGTTCCCACCATAATAAGAATATCTAATATTATTCTCATCGTCTAATAGAAGCATTTTAGTAGTTGTAGAACCAGCATCAATTCCTAGATACAGTGGTCCTGAATAATCTTTTAAATCTAGTTCAGGTATATCTCTCGTCTTATGGTTCTCTCTAAACTCTCTAAGTTCTTCTTCTGAAGAAAACAGTGGTTCCAATGTACCTTTTATTTCTATTTCAGTATTATCACTATTCATTCTGTTAAACAGCTCTACAAACGGAATAGGTTTCTCGTCAACAGAAGCTATTGCTGCTCCTATAGCCACAAACAATTGTGGGTTTTCCGCTTCAATCACATCTTCTTCCCTAAGATTAAGAGTTTCTATAAATCGCTCTTTCAGATTTGGTAAGAAATATAATGGTCCTCCTAAAAATGCAACTTTTCCTTTTATAGGTCTACCACAAGCTAAGTTTGATATTGTTTGATTTACAACTGACTGAAATACACTTACTGCTATATCTTCTTTTGAAGCACTTTGATTTATTAGTGCTTGTATATCAGTCTTCGCAAATACCCCACATCTGGAAGCAATAGGATAAATTTTTTCATAGTTTTCTGCATATTCATTTAAGCCTTTTGCATCTGTTTCCAAAAGACTTGCCATTTGGTCAATAAAAGCTCCAGTACCTCCTGCACAGATACTGTTCATCCTCTGTTCAACACTACCTTTCAAATAGGTAATTTTTGAATCCTCTCCACCTAATTCAATTGCGACATCCGTTTCTGGAATGAATGTCATTATCCCTTTAGTTCCTGCAACTACCTCTTGAATAAATGTAACATCTAGTAATTTATGGACTTTTATTCCCCCAGAACCAGTTATATTTATTGTAGTCGTGTCGTATTTGAATTTCTTATAAGCTTCAGTAAGTACATCTGTTACAGTCTGCTTAACATCAGAAAAATGCCTCCTATATGTACTGTACAGAATATTATAATCACTATCTAATACTACCAACTTTACAGTAGTTGAACCAATGTCCAATCCTGTATGAAGAATCATCTCACTGTCTCCTCTCAATTTGCTACTTTAGTAGTCATTACTCAATAGTATTTTTAAAAAAGGGTCTCTATAAATAGAGACCCTTAATAGTTAAACTATTTCAATTTCACCATTAACATCATCTATTTTTACTCTATCTCCATCTTTTACATCGCCTTTAATAAGCGCTCTACCAAGTTTAGTTTCGATTTCTTTTTGTATAAATCTCTTAACTGGTCTTGCTCCATATTGAATAGAATATGCTCTATCTAATATAAGCTCTTTAGCACTTTCAGTCACTTCTATATGAATATCTCTATCCAATAGTCGACTTTCAAGTTCAGCGATTTGTATATCAATAATTTTAAAGATTTCGTCTCTTTGTAGTGGTTTGAAAAGCACTATTTCATCTACCCTATTTAAAAACTCTGGTTTGAAAGTCCTTCTCATTTCATCCATTACAGTGTCTCTTGCCATCTCGTCAATTGAGCCATCCTCGCCAATTCCTTCAAGGAGTGCAAGAGATCCGATATTTGATGTCATTATTATAACCGTGTTTTTAAACTCCACAGTTCTACCTTGATTGTCTGTAAGTCTACCATCATCTAAGACTTGTAATAATATATTGAACACATCTGGATGTGCTTTTTCAATTTCATCAAAAAGAATTACAGAATATGGATGTCTTCTCACTGCTTCTGTCAATTGGCCACCTTCTTCATATCCTACATATCCTGGAGGAGCTCCAACTAATCTTGAAACCGTATGTTTTTCCATATATTCGCTCATATCTATACGAACCATATTTCTTTCATCATCAAATAATGATTCTGTAAGTGCTTTTGATAGTTCTGTCTTACCTACTCCTGTAGGTCCTAAGAAAATAAAGCTACCTATTGGTTTATTAAGCGATTTCAGTCCAGATCTAGCTCTAATTACAGCATCTACTACTGCATCTACAGCTTCTTCTTGACCAATTACCCTTTGATGCAAAATACTGTCTAAATTAAGAAGTTTTTCTCTCTCGGTTTCAGCAAGTCTAGAAACAGGAATGCCAGTCCATTTAGAAACTACTTCAGCTATTTCCTCTTCTGTGACTTCTTCTTTAACCATAGAATCTTCTGATTTTTCTTTTTCACTTGCAGTTTTTAACTCTTCTTCAAGTTTTGGTAAAGTACCGTATTTCAATTCAGAAAGTTTTTCAAGATCATATCTTCTCTCTGCATCTTCAATGCTATGTTTTACCCTATCTATCTCAGCTTTGATGGTCTTTACATCAGCTAAGGATTTCTTTTCTTCTTCCCATTTAGCAATGAGAATATCGTATTCTGCCTTTTCTTCAGCAAGGTCTTTTTCTATATTTTCCATTCTCAATTTTGAAGCATCATCAGTTTCCTTTTTCAATGCCTCAATCTCTATTTCCATTTGTAGAATTCTTCTTCTTATTTCGTCAATTTCAACTGGAACGCTATCTATTTCAGTCCTAAGCATTGCTGCTGCTTCGTCCATTAAATCTATAGCATTGTCTGGTAAAAACCTGTCTGGAATATATCTATCTGAAAGAGTTGCTGCTGCAATTACTGCACCGTCCGATATTCTTATTCCATGATGGATTTCATATTTATCTTTAATCCCACGAAGAATTGAAATAGTATCTTCAACAGATGGTTGATCTACCATTACCCTTTGAAATCTTCTTTCCAATGCAGCATCTTTTTCAATATAAAGCCTATACTCATCAAGAGTAGTCGCCCCTATTGCATGAAGTTCTCCTCTTGCTAGTTTAGGTTTTAAAATATTTGATGCATCCATACTGCCTTCTGTTCTACCTGCACCTACTATATTGTGTATTTCATCTATAAATAAGATAATCTCGCCATCAGATTTCTCAACTTCAGAGATTACCGCTTTTAATCTTTCTTCAAACTCACCACGATATTTAGCTCCAGCTATTAATGCTCCCATATCTAGTGAGTAGATAGTCTTATCTTTTAATCCATCCGGAACATCTCCATTGACAATTCTCTGTGCTAATCCTTCAACTATGGCAGTTTTACCTACACCTGGATCACCTATTAACACTGGATTATTTTTAGTTCTTCTAGATAGGATTCTGATTACATTCCTTATCTCTGTATCTCTTCCTATAATCGGGTCCAGTTTTCCATCTCTCGCCTCTTGACACAAATCATGACCAAATCTATTCAATGAGTCATAAGTGCCTTCAGGATTGTCTGTGGTAACAGTTTGATTACCTCTAATTTTTTGTAAAGCTTCTAAAAATGATACTTCACTTATTCCAAATTCTCTAAATATATCTTGAGACTTAGTGTTCTTCATATTCATAAGTCCTAAGAAAATATGCTCAACACTTACATATGAATCGCCAAAATCATTTGATATCTTTACAGAATCATTTAATACTTTTGAAAAATCTCTACTGGCATAGGTGCTTCCACCACTTTGCTTTGGTAGGGAATCGATTGTTTGATTAACCTTTGTATTATATAGATTCACATCTACATTTAAATATTTTAATATCTTAGGTATCAAACCATCTAAATCACTAGTAAGTGCATAATTAAGGTGAATTTCCTCTACTTGAGGATTCCCATTTTCCATTGCAATATTATTTGCATTTTGTATTGCTTCTATACTCTTTTGTGTAAATTTACTTAAATCCATATAATTCAACCCCTTTCATTATTCAGTAGTTTTACTCAATCTCTTGTAAAGAGACTTTTGTTTCTCTGTTAATTGATTTGGATTTACAATTTCTATCTCTACATAGAGATTCCCCGTATTGCCATTTCTGTCAACAAAACCTCTATTTGCTACTTTTAATCTATCTCCTGTCTTAGCATTTTCAGGAATTTTAACTTTGATTTTCCCTGAAACAGGGTTAACTATTTTAGATGCTCCGAAATACGCTTCCCAAGGGAATACTTTGGCTTTTGTCGTAATATCCAATCCATTTAAAACATTATATTCGTCATCCAAAATTTTCACAGTGAAAAGTATATCTCCATCGATTCCCCATTTATCACCCTTGACCCTTAATTTTTTACCTTTGGTCATTCCTTTTGGTATTTTTACTAAAATGCTCTTATTTTCACCATTTATATTAAACGACATATTTTTTTCTACGCCGTTATAAGCCTCCGAAACTGTAATGCTGATTTCTGATTCATAGGAATTACGAGTTCTAGCTTTCTTAGGACTAGCGTTTCTAAATCCACCAAAAATATTGTCAAAATTGAATCCACCACTACTTCCATTTGAAGAAGTACTTGGATTACCACCAAAGAACATATTAAAGAAATCACTGAAATCTCCTGCATCCGTAGTAGTGTAAGTGTAGCCATAATCATTAGGATTGAAGTTTTGTCCACTTCTGAAATCTCCTGCACTACCAAATTGATCATAAGTCTGTCTCTTTTTTTCATCTCCGAGAACTTCATATGCTTCGCTTATCTCTTTGAACTTCTCTTGAGCTTTTTCATCTCCATCGTTTAAATCTGGGTGGTATTTCTTTGCTAATTTTCTGTAAGAAGATTTTATTTCAGCCTGTGTAGCATTTTTGTCTACATCTAAAACCTTGTAATAGTCTTTAAACTCCATAAAATCACCCCTTTTCTATATTCAGTTTTTGTATTTAACTATCCATCTATTTTTATACTTCAATTTTTCTAATAAAAAACAGAAGAGCATACTCTTCTGAAAATTATAAATAGCACTGTCAAAGTACTCTTCATATCAATAATATACCCTTATACCTTATATTCTAACTCAAATATGCTCCTTTGAATGTCAATTCTTTGTAAATTATCTATTCCCACTTTTCAATTAATTTATGTTGTATCTATCATATCCTTTGGGTATAATAGAAAATGAAAAGAGAGGAGGCTTGAGCGATGGAATTTACAAAAGATATGTTAATCGGTGATATAATTAGAATCAATCCTGAAACAATCAGAGTGCTAATGATGCATGGAATGGGTTGTGTAGGTTGTCCATCAAGCCAAGTTGAAAGCTTAGAAGAAGCTGCATTGGTTCATGGAATAGATATTGATGCACTAATGACTGCATTAAACAACATTGAAGCATAAAACTTTAAAAGAGAGCTAGGCTCTCTTTTTTTGTCATAAAAAATAATCAAAGTGCCAACAGATTCCTCTGAAGGCACTTTTTAATTAGTCTAATAATGAATCTATTTTTGCTTTGTCAAAACCTACTATTTCCTCGTTATCAATAACGATTACAGGCACTCCTGTGTGACCTTTAGCCATAAGTTCTTCTCTAGCAGTTCTGTCAGTTGATACGTTTTTTTCTGTATATTCAACGCCTTTGTCACTTAAATAATCCTTTGCAAGTGTACAGTATGGGCATGTTGAACTAGTGTAAACTACTACATTTTTCATATATATTCCTCCTATAAATATTATTTCTATCTTACTACTCTTAATAATACCCACAAGAATCCTTATTAATCATATAAATGTAAAACATGTTCTAAACCCTCTGCAAACAACTGTAAAACATGATCGTCATCTAAAGAGTACAGTATCTTTTTCCCATCTCGCCTATATTTAACCAAATGTATCACTCTTAATGTCTTCAATTGGTGTGATATCGAACTTTGGCTCATATGAAGTCTATCTGCTATATCTTGCACCGATAATTCACCTTTAGAAAGTACGAAAATTATCTTTAGTCTAGTAGGATCAGACATGGCCTTAAACAATTGTGATAAATGTTCAAGATTATCACTTACAAAGAATTCACTTTCATCTATAGTCTCTATATTTTTTATTTTGCTACATTCATTCATAATTATCACCTGAATATTCTCTCTGTTAAAAGCACATATTGGTCGAAACTGATGTTTTCTGCTCTTGAATTCTCTTCTATAGAAACATCACTAAGAATTTCTCTAACTTCGTCTTTCTCTAATGAAAGACCTTTTGAAATACAGTTTAAAATAGTCTTTCTTCTCATTGAAAAGCTCGCTCTTATTACTTTTTCAAACTGGTCAATGCCCACACTTAGGTTTCTATTTACTACTTCTAGATTTACTACTGCTGAGTCAATTTTTGGTTTAGGCATAAATACGCTCTTAGGTACATCTAAGATAATCTTTCCATCTCCAAAGTATTTCAAAAATACACTGATACTACTGTAGTCCTTAGAGTTTTCTTTTGCCACCATTCTCCTCGCAACTTCTTTTTGCACCATACAAGTCAGAGAATGAATATTGATGTCTTTTTGCAAAAGCGTAGTTATAATCGGAGTCGTAATATAATATGGGAGATTTGCAACAACTTTGATACTAGCATCTCCAAATCGATTACGAATTTCCTCTTCTAAATCTAATTTTAACACATCTTGGAAGATTATTTCCACATTGTTAAATTCTGAAAGAGTTTCGGCAAGTATAGGTCTAAGTGTCTCATCGACTTCTATAGCTAGCACTTGTTTGGCATTTAATGCCAATTCTTCAGTGAGAGTTCCTATACCAGGTCCTATTTCCAAGACTATATCCTCAGAAGTGATTCCTGCTCCACTGACTATACCCCTAACTATATTTCCATCTATTAAAAAATTTTGACCTAATGATTTACTAAATCTAAAATCATAGTCTTCAATAATTTCCTTTACCATATTCGGTGAATACAATCGCTTATTCTTTATCATTATCAATCCTTTTAAGAGCTTTTTCAAATTCTTCATAACTAATACCAAAAGAATTAAGCCTATTTATAAACTGCTTAGCATTTCCAGGCCCTATCCCTAAAATATCAGCTATCTTCTGCCTTTTTTCATTAGAGGACTTATCCCCTATTAATCCTAGACTCAGAAGGTCAGATTTTTTGAAAGTTTCAACTACTTCTATTTTTGTAGGTCTAGCTTTATCTAAAGCAATGCGAATATCTTCTGGTGTGGCATTTTCAATCCCGATATCATCTTTTTTCAGAGCTTTCCCCTGAGGTAAAAATGCGTGTTTACAATTTTTGACTTTACTGGAGATATCCTTTCTTATTTTTTCACCCATAAAATCTGGGTCTGTAAGAATTATAATCCCCTGTCTCTTTGATATTTCATTTAAAGTGGCTATCAACTTATTACCGTACGCATATCCATTAGTCGCTATTATTTCAGCATCTACGGCTGCCTTTACTGCAATTATATCATCTCTGCCTTCAACTACAATCACTTCTTTAATCATATTGTTTCCCCAATATCATAATCTATAAAAATCAAGTGTATTTCTGTCTGTATTTTCTACTAATTTATCAAAACTAATTCCCCTTAACACAGCTATATATTCAGCAGTGTTTCTTACTCTTTTTGGCTCATTTCGCTTTCCTCTAAAAGGAGTTGGCGAAAGATAAGGGCAGTCAGTTTCCAATACCAATCTATTTAATGGAATTGCCTTTGCAACAGATTGAGCAAAAGTCCCGTTTTTAAATGTAGTTATTCCATTTAAAGAAATATAGAAACCTAATTGTAAATACTTTTCCATTAATTCTACATCTCCAGGATAACTATGAAGTAGCGCTGAAAAATTTTCATACTTTTCCTTTTGGCTCTTCAGAATATTATAGGTATCTTCTTCAGCATCCCTTGTGTGGATGGCAACTGGCATATCCAGTTCACAAGCTAAGTCCAATTGCCTCTTAAAAGCTTCTATTTGTAATTCTCTTGGCGGATTGTCCTCATAGTAATAGTCTAGTCCTATTTCTCCAATTGCTACAACTTTTTCATGCATA
>JAAYFG010000065.1 GCA_012728335.1 Tissierellia bacterium
GGTGTAGAGGTTATTATGTGGATACAGCAGGAAAGAATGCAAAAACAATAGAAGAATATATAAAAAACCAATTAAAACAAGATGAAATGAATGAACAGTTAACAATGGAAAACATTGACCCCTTTAAGGGGTAGCAGGTAGAAATTGCAAAAGGCAGACTAAAAAAGATGCCCTTTAGGCATAGCTAGTAAAATAGGTCCTTTGGACCGCATGAGAAAAACCCCCGGCTATGCCGGGGGATATTTATTTGCTAATAAATGAACATAATGTATTGTTCATAGTAGAATAAATCAGGCTCGTTTTTATAATTACCATGTGTTAATTATGAAATGAGCCTTAATTATTTAATGATAAATTTAATATTATGTAGTGAGTCAATAAGTTTTCATGATAATAATAATCAACATTTGAAAAGAATACCGTAATATTTAATTTAAGACTAAGATCATATAAGGATAATAGTAAATCTGTGTAAATTTAGCGATTTAAATATATTGTAAACATTATTCATAGCATTAATATGGTATAATGTAATAATATTATACTAGGTGAGGTGTAAACTTGGAAAAGATTTTAGTAATAGAGACAGGTGGTACTTTTGCTACTGGCAGCGTAGAGGGTGTTAGAAGCTTAGAGCATGAGGACAAGACAATTTACGACTATCAAATAGTTAAAGAAAGATTGAGTAGATTTGATTATGAAATCGAAATAATGAGACCTATTTATACTCTTTCTGAAAATATGACATTTGAGAAATTGAATATGTTAATAGAAGAGCTTTACAAAATAGATTTTGCAAAGTACGAAGGCGTAATTATAATTCATGGTACTGATACTATGGCGTATACAGCTAATTTGCTAAGTATGTTATTTTCCAATAAGGGAGTGCCAATAGTAATGGTTTCAGCAAATCATCCTATATCTATGAAAGAAAGCAATGGAATATCCAATTTCATTGGGGCTATTGATTTTATTCATGATACTGATATACAAGGTGTATATGTAATATATAAAAATTACAGTGACCAAATTGAGATTCATCTAGGCTCTAGAATTAAACAAATGAACCAAGTCATAGACGCTTACGAGAGCTTTAAAAACTTAACTTTCGGTGTAATGAGTGATGGTGTATTTTTTAAGAGAGTTGGAAAAGATATGCCTAGCTTCGAAATGATTAATGAGAGCAAAGATAGATACAAAAAGGAATTCAAACTTAATCATAATGTACTATTGATATATCCTTATGTAGGACTTAGATACGATTATTTCAATATAAATGAGAATATAGATGCGATAGTTTGTGGAGTATATCATTCTGGAACTGTAAATTCAGAAGATGTATATATAGACAATTCCATAAATAAGCTTATTAAACAAGCGGAAAAATATGGTATACCGATATTTTTAGGCGAACTTTCTTCTCAGGTAGACCCGTATGAATCAGTAGTCAATATTTCAAAATCGTCAGTGGTAAATCCAATTTATGATATATCTTTGGAAAATCTATATGTTAAAGTAAATTTAGGACTTAGTATATGCAATAATAATAAAGATTTAGTGAACTATGTTAATGACAATATTTTCTTTGAAAAGGTCGTTATGTAAGTAAAAGAGGGAAGAAATGACAAACAAAAAGGTATATGTAGTTTTAAGCAGAACTAAAACTACTCTATCGAGAATTATTCGATATGTTAAAAAAATTGACTATACGCATGCTGCGATTTCGTTAGATGAGAATCTTGATTATATGTATAGTTTTGGCAGAAAATATGCTTTTAATCCATTTTTAGGCTGTTTCAAGCATGAGAGAATGGATAGAGGTCTATATGATTTTTATGACTATTTGCCAGGAATGATAATTGAATTGGAAGTAGATGAAGATCAATATGAGACTGTTATATCTACTATTAGAGCTTTCTTGAATAATAGAAAAGAGTATAGCTATAATTTAGTTGGACTAGTAGGGAGTGCATTAAATAAACCTATGAAAAACGATTTAAGGTTTTTCTGTTCCGAATTTGTTTATTATGTATTGAATGAAAGCGGAATATGTGACTTTAACAAGCCTAGAGGACTTGTTAGTCCTACTGACTTTCTAGGTTTAAAGGGAAGAGTAGTCTATCAAGGAAATCTAAAAGACTACTTCTATGAAAGAAGATTTACAAATGTAGGAGAAAGACTAGAAAGCATATATAACATAGAAGCGATGAATGAATTTAAGATTAGTTATTAAGTTTAGGAGGGTAAATATGAAAATCTATAAGACGACTTCAAAAATTAGTTTGAGCCTCGTATTAGTATTGGTTTTAAGCACCCTATTTAGTATTACAGTCAATGCAACTGGTGAAGAATCTATTACATCAAAAATTTCTACAATTACCATTATTCATAAATCTGATACAGGAGAAGTATTGGAACAGAGCATAATAAAAGGAAGTGTTGGTGAATCAGTTGAAGTAAATTCTAAATCATTTGATGGATATACCATATCAAATGATAAATCTAAACAGGTCATATTTAAAGAAGATTCACAAACTATTGAGTTCATATATACAAAAATAGAAAAAGTGTATCTAGATTATGACTCCAATGGGGCGACTAAAGGAAATGCTCCTAGTAGAGAGTATATAAAAAAGGGAGATTCTTTAATAGTTGAAGACGTATCGGAACTTGCTAAGAGTGGATATGAGTTTATCGGTTGGAATACTGAAAACTCAGGAAATGGGAAAGATTATCTACCAAAAGATAGGATTACTCTTTATGAAAATACTACACTTTATGCACAATGGAAAAAATTAGACAACTATACAGTTACTTATTCTGGTAATGGTAATTCCTTAGGCAAAGCTCCAGTGGACTATAATAATTATAAAAAAGATGATAAAGTGGTAATTTTAGATGCAGGAAATATGAAAAAGGGCAATTATACTTTCGTAGAGTGGAATACTAGAAAAGACGGTAAAGGCAAATCTTACAAACCTTCAGATTCCTTTTACATTTCTGAAAACCTTGAATTGTATGCAATTTGGTCGGGAGTGAAAAATGTTTCTAAAGTGGAATTTCACCATGAATCTATACTATCAGGATATCCTGATAAAAAGTTTAGACCGGATAACTATATGACTAGGGCAGAAGTAGCAAATGTGTTTGCAAATCTTAGCCAAGGAAATTATACTGTATCGAAAGATGATTATGATAATTTTTCAGATTTAAATAGTGAAGCTTGGTATTTCAATTCTGTAATGTGGATGAATGCAAAAGGCATAGTGACAGGATATGAAGACGATACTTTTAAACCTAATAATCACATTACAAGAGAGGAATTTGTTTCTATCGTGGTGAAATTTAACTCTCTTAACGGTGGAGATAGCGAATTTATAGATGTAGAAAGTGATAGTTGGAGTAAACCTTATATTGATGCTGTTTACTCAAAAGGATGGATAAAAGGTTATAGTGACAATACTTTTAGACCAAAGTCTAATATAACTAGAGCAGAAGTAGTAACTATAATCAATAGAATGTTAGGCAGAAGGGCCGATAAAGGCTTTATAGATACACATATGAACATCAAGTATCTAGATGTTTTAAAAGGTCACTGGGCTTATTATGAAATCCTTGAAGCAACTCAAGCACATAATTATGAAGTCAAAACTGATGGAGAGAGTTGGCTGAGTTTAGGTAAAGACAAATAGAAAGAGTTAAAGAACCGATGATTTCGGATCTTTTTTATGTCAATAAATATTTTCTGGTACTCCAATATGTGCAATACTAATCTTACCAGTATAATCACTTGCATCGGCAAGACCTACTTTCATCTTATGAAAAGTTACAGTATGATTTGCTTTAACCGATATACCCATTGGATTTCCAGTATCTCCATTTAACCCGGAAGGGATGTCTATGGAGTAGATTGGAGTGTTTTGTGAATTCATAAATTCAATAGTATCATAAAAAATGCCATCTACTTCTCTCGTTAATCCGATTCCAAAAATACCATCAATATATAAATCACATTTTTTTAGACTATCTAATGAATCAGAAAGTTCAGACTTATTAGATATAAATTTAATAGGTATACTAAGATTTTTAAGTATTTCAAGATTGATATTAAAATCGATTGTTGATTTTTCAATATTACCAACAATATATACAGATACATTTTTATTCTTTATGACCAATTGTCTAGCAATAGCGAGTCCGTCACCTCCATTATTGCCAACACCACAGATGATTCCAATGTTATTGTAATTTTCAAAATTTAATGCATTTACAAAGCCAATAGCAGCATTTTCCATTAATACAATACTTGGAACTTTAATGGAATTAATTGCGTAAGCATCAGCTTTTTTCATTTTATCACAAGTAATCATATACTCACCTCATTGAAAGTATTATATCACTTTGTGATAGAAGAACTAATAATATCATACTAATTACACAGACTTACCCACAAATCAACGATAAATACCGTAGTTATCCACATTGATATAGATAAATATCCATTAATAATTGACTTATACACATAAGTGGATATACAATAAATAATAAGTACTAAAGTTAAGGAGGTCCATATGAGAAGATTTAGAATATTATTGTTATTATGCGTATTATTTTTTGGGATTGGATGTACTAAAGTAGAAAACGTGGATATAAGTAAATTAGAGTATAACCCAGAAGATTATGATATTAGTAGCTTCACATATGTAGTAGAACATATTAAAGATAAAAAATTAGATAAAGAAGTTGAAAATATTGATAGTATTGATGACTATTTTGAATTAAATACTGAAGAAAAATACTATTCAATGGAAAAATCATTAAATTATATCGTTGACAATCAATTGAATGGTGGATATGTAAAATGGAATCTCAAAACTGCACCTAAAATTATAGAATCAAACTATCCAGATATTTATAAAATAATTGAAGAGAATGATTTATTTTATAGAGATGTATTTACACCAGAAGAAAAGACTAAATGGCTAATGGAAAACGATATAGATATTGAAACAACTGATATTAGAGAGTTTATTAATCATCTGAATTATAGTATAGGTTCTTATGATTCTTGGCAATTGTACTCTGAATTGAGAGAAGATTTAGGTGGGCAAATTAGTACAGATAAATATATAGAAAAAACTAGTGAAATCTTTATTTTGGAAAACTATTTAGATATAGAAAAATCACTTCAAGAAGCTATTAACAAACAGTTAAATGGAGCCATAATCTATTGGGATGAAATAGTAGGATTAAATATAATAAAAGCTGATTATCCAAAGATTTATAAACAGATAGAGGAAAACAATTTACTTGATTATGGTTTTTCAGAAGAAGAACTGTATAAGCTATTAGATATAAATAATGTACCAAGAAAACTTGATATTAGCCAATTGAACTATGATTTAGAGAATGAGTATCCATGGGATATACTAGGTAGAGGGCTGAATTTTGAAATTGATGGTATAGATGAATTACCTATGGAAGAACAGCTAGATAAATCTTTGAAATCAAGAGAAGAAAAAAGCAAAATATATGATTTAATGACTAAAGAAGAGAAGTATGAATACTCTAATGAATACTTTATAGAAATATTAAATGATGATTTACAGTCAGATAGTTATGGAATTAGAGTTGATGGCTTATTGTTATTGAAAGAAAACTATCCACATGTATACATTTTTTATAGAAGAGAAAGTGATGATGTACCATCCAGTAAAGATAAGGAAGATTGGTTAATAGAAAATGGAATATATAAACATAAAGATACTAAAGGAAATTAATTATGGATAAAATTAAAGACATACAATCATATGGTAACTTTAGTAAAGTTGAAATTATCAATAAAGGTTGGTCATACGATGAAAAGTACTATATAGAAACTTTTGACGGTGAGAAGCTACTGCTTAGAATTTCTGATATATCCCTGTATGATACTAAAATAAAGGAATTTGAGATGCTCAAAGAAATTTCAAAACTTGATATTCCAATGAATCAGCCTTTGAAGTGTGGAATATGTAATGGAGGGAAAAGTGTATTTCTATTATTCAAGTGGTTAGATGGCGTTGACTTAGAAGAAAATATACACAAATACTCAGAAGAAGAGCAGTATAGACTAGGTTATGACGCAGGTCTGATACTTAAAAAAATTCATAGTGTTGAAATAAGCAGTGATTTGAACTGGGAAGAGTATTTCAATAGGAAGATGGACGGAAAAATCCATAATTATGTTCAATGTCCAATTAAATATGATGGCGATAAGTATATTTTAAATTATATTGAAGAGAATAGACACTTGCTTAAAGACAGACCTATAACTTTTCTACATGGAGACTATCATATCGGAAATATGTTAGTCAATGGCAAAGATGAACTAGGGATAATCGATTTTAATAGATGTAGTTATGGCGATCCTTGGGAAGAGTTTAATAGAATAGTATGGTGTGCAAGTGCAAGCCCATATTTTGCCTCAGGAAGGATTAATGGATACTTTGATATGAATCCACCAGAAGAGTTTTTTAGACTCTTAGCGCTTTATATATGCTCAAATACACTATCTTCTCTGCCTTGGGCAATGTCAGTAGACAAGAAACAAATTCCTACTATGTTGGCTCAAGCAAATGAAATATTGATATGGTTTGATAATATGAAAAACCCAATTCCAAATTGGTATATAGAAAAAAACAAAAAGGACTTATGAGTCCTTTTTGTTTTTATAACTATCTAAATTTCAATTTCATCCTCTATTCTCCAGTATGTGTACTGATGTATTCGTCTATTTCTTTATGCCATAATACAGTATCAAAAGTTTGTATTTCCGTTTTTTCGCCAAATAACAAGTCAATTAGATGTCTAGGTTTTTTGCCTCCATTATGCATAGATTTAATACATGATACGCAGTAAACGCCAACTTCATCGCATGGCATTGATTGCGCCCTAGAAATCATTCTGTCTTGCACTTCTTCAAGGGGAATAGTAGGATAGAAGCTATCTCCACAACAAATTGACTTAGTTCCATGAAATTTAGTTTCTTCAATATTAATGTTCATCTTGTTAAGTAAACTTCTAACTGCATTATGAACTTCTGGCTTAGTTCTGATTGGACAAGGATCATGAAGTGAAATAGTCAATCCATTATAGTTCGGAAATGGAAAATTTTCAATTCCATCGAGCACTTCCCATAAAGATATGGTTGAAACCCCCTCGTAAAGACTTCTAAATCGTCTGTCACAACCGGCACATACATTTATTATAGTTGAACCTTCTGGAATCTTAGGGTCGTATTTACAACAAATATTGTGCATTTCTACGGGTTTATAGTTTTCGTTTAAATATTTATGTATTCTGGTCTCCATATAAGGTTTATAGATGCTTAGGGCACACCCTGGATTAAAGTATAGTTTATTCATTTTAGTGTCTCTCTTTCGGTTTATTTTTTATTAACTTAATGTCTATATTTCTTTGATTTGCAACAAATTTAAACTCATTAACAGCAATTTGTGATTTAGTTTTTATATCCATATCATCATTAATTAACGATTCAATTTTTTCCAATGTTGACTTTATGTCTGACAATTCCAATAGATTAACTGCTACACAGAAAAATGATTTCTGCCTTCCGGCATTGTAATTGTTCAATAGATATTCTAGGATTTTAATTTTATCATTTTGTTCATCACAATATGCTTCAATTCCTATATGTCTCACTTTTACTATATCATTTTTCACATTTTGATAGCTTATAAATGAGTCATAAACTATTTCGTTGTCTAAGTGAGCATATTTAGAACATGGAAATTCATTACATTCATGGCAAAATTCAATATCTTTAGTAATGGCACATGTGATGATACTACATTTTGGATGAACACTATAAAAGTCTTTTCCACCGCATCCAGGACAAATAAATGAACCTGTTGAGTGATAGTTTGGACAGAGTCCGCAGTTTAGCCCACAAAGGGAATATATAGGATATTTTCTATCGTAATTCATATTCTTTCTCCTTAAAACATCATAATTTGATCTATTTTTGAAGATTCTTGCGTTCTATCATTTATTATTTCGTCACCACGTGGATATCCACTAATCATAGGAGATTTCCAATCATAGGAATGTTTTTGAGAATTTAGGAGCTTTTTACTAGAGTTTGCATAACAGTAGTCGCAATCATTAAAGCAAGTATTGTATGCTCCAATATCAATACTTTCAATACAATTACAATTAATTCTTTGGTTGGAATCAATTTTAGCTTCAATTTTGCAATCAATAATTTCTTCGATAAGCAATTTATCAATACATGCTCCATTTTTGATTCCATATTCTGTCAAGTCTATAGTCTCAGAACAAGTGTAGATATCTATTTTAGATTCATTTGCAATTTTAGAGAATTCAGCTCCTAATATAAGCATATTTTCTATACTCACACTGTTGTATCTACTTTGCATATTTCTATATAGATCTATGAAGCTGATAAAGCATCGTTCAGTATGACCACTTAATTTTTTACACAGTCTAGAAAACTCTTTTATATGCCAATTAACAGTATGCTGTTCATCTATGAAAATAGGGTCATAGCGCCAAATAATCTGTTTCGGAGAGGTTTTTTGAGAAAGTTTGATAAATGTATCAATTCGTCTTGATATATCAGGCAAATTTCTTTCTACATCACTATCATATGGATTTAAAGTGTATTGAAAATAGTATTTATATCCTAAATGGTCTATATGATCTAATGATTTCATCATTGGAAGCTGATTTTTAGTCCAGAAGACAATGCAATCCACATTTTCTGGTGAAAGATTAACCCTACTTATTCGATTAGTATTATACGGATTTGGAATAAGTAGGTATCCTTCATTTAGTCTATTGATGAACCACTTAGAGTAAAATGAAGGTATATCGGTTCTCCTACTTGCGCTTATAATCATTTTATCACCTATTTACAGGGCTGTTCCCTTAGTTGGAATAGTAAGTTTTGAAATGTCTACTCCCTCCAGTTCCAACAGTTTTATTTTCACATCTAGTCCGCCAGCGTAACCTGTTAAGCTACCATTTGAACCAATAACTCTATGACAAGGAATTATAATGGAAATTGGATTATGACCAACTGCTCCTCCAACTGCTTGGCTAGACATACTTTTACGATTCATTTTACTTGCCATTTCCTTGGCAATATCGCCATAAGTAACCAACTCGCCATAAGGTATTTCGCATAATATCTCCCAAACATTTTGCCTAAACTCACCACCAATTGGTGCTAAAGGCAAATCAGAAATAGCAGGTTTATTACCTGAAAAATAGCTATCAAGCCAATTTTTAGTAATTTTAAAGACTGTAGTATCGTTTTTTTCTATCATTTCTTCTGGTATAGTTGCACCGAAATATTTTTGATTCTCATTCCACAGTCCTAAAAGATTTTTTTCATCACATGCAAGGGTCAACACCCCAAATGGAGCTTGATATTTTGTTTTATAGTACATTTTATCCTCCTTAAAGTGAATTCCAAAGATTTATATTAGCATAACTACGCCAAGGTCGCCATTTTTCTGCCATTTGTAGTCTTTCTTTCGGTGTACTAGTTGGCATGGCATTTTTAACTCCTACATCTGTTTCAAGGAAAGCATCGGTCCATTCCATCGTTCGCATGGCAATATATTGAGCAGTCCAATTTCCAATACCTGGAATTTCCAGTAGTTTGACTATTTCTTCTTCAATATTAGCACTGTGACTAAAGTCTATTGTATTTTCAACGAATGCTTCAGCTAGTGAGTAGATTGTCCGAGACCTTGTCTTGATTATGCCAAGTGGTCCTAATTGATTTTCAATAGGGCTATCTAGCAAAACAATATCTTCTGGTAATGGGAAAACATGTGTAAGTCCTTCGATTCCAGTTTCAATAGGTTTTCCATAAGCATTAACTAGTCTTCCAGCAATTGTACTCGCTGCTTTTACAGTTATTTGTTGCCCTAAAACTGCCCTTACAGACATTTCAAAAGGATTGAAACATCCAGGAAGCCTAGTTCCTAAGACAGGAAGTTCAGGATTTATCTCTTTCATGGACATTAGATTTTCATAGATGATATACGGATCACAATTCAAATCAAATAAGCTTTTAACACGTGAAATGACTTGAGTTAAAACTGGAATTAAGGATTCAGAAACCTCTACATTTAATGCGTTTTTCTTTTCGTTATGTCCTACTTTCATCCAACCGTATACGTATTCACCATTCATTTTTACCATAGAAATAGTTCTCATATATTTATTGTCTACAATGTATTCCACACCAGGAATAGCTCTATATGCTAAAAAATTCAACATTTCATCCCAAAGATAAGGAGGTCTGTATCCTAGTGAAACTCGAATTTCTTTAGAATTTTCACCATCTTCGGGCAATTGTTTTCTAAGTGCAGTAGGCGAAAGTCTATAGTGGTTTTTGAATAGATCATTAAATCTTCTAAGGCTTCCAAAACCTGATGCCATTGCTATATCAACAATTGTTAGATTAGTTTCGGTTAAGAGGTTTTTTGCTAGTAAAAGTCTACACGTTTGAAGATATTGAACTGGGCTTACATTGAATTCTTCTGTAAAAATTCTTCGCAAATGCCTATCTGTACAACCTAAATATTCAGCAATTTCATTTATACTATATATATTTCCACAATTTTCTTCAATATACCTCGCTGCGCTATGAGCTAATTTAGAAGAAGAATCGATTATGGAGTTCCCAGGAGTCATTTCTGGTCTACACAACAAACATGGTCTATAACCGGCATTTTCAGCTTCGGCAGCTGTAGAATAAAAAGAGCAATTTTCCTCTTTGGGACGTCTGGCTTTACAAATCGGTCTACAATAAATTCCGGTTGAAGAAATTCCTACGAAGAAACGACCGTCAAAACGTGGATCTTTCGATATAAATGCTTCGTATAAAGCATGATCTTTTTCTTTCATAACTTCACCTCACTTTTGTATTAATATAATTATATCATCGAAACAAACAAATGCTAGCCATTTTCGGACATAGAAATATTTTACCTATAATTATCACAAAAAAGTGGTATAAATTAAAGATAGAAATGAGGTGCGTCATGTCGAATAATCTAACAAAGGACTTAATTAGAAGAGTTTTTATAGAGATGCTTAATGAGAAACCACTAAAGGACATAACTATAAAAGACATAGTTACAAAATGTGATATCAATAGAAATACTTTCTATTATCATTATGCTGATATATATGATTTACTATCGGAAATATTTCAAAATGAATTGGAGATAGTCGTTGAAGAGTATAATAATACTATGTCATGGGAAGAGGCTTTTCTTTTTGCAGCTAAGTTTTCTTTAGAGAATAAAAAGGCAATTTATCACATATATAATTCCATGCAGCGAGAAGAACTAGAAAACTATGTCTATAATGTTGCTGGATACGTTATGAGTAGGTATATTGAAAGAGAAAATGAAGAAATAAACGCTTTAGAAAAGGATGTTAAACTAATTACTAGATTTTATCAAAGTGCACTTACTGGACTGGTTCTTCAATGGATTTCCACAAGAATGCAAGAGAATCCAGAAGAGATAATCAATAGAATAGGTGAATTATTTAATGGACATATTCAAGAATCTTTAGAAAGGAGTGCTAAATCAGATAAATTCAGATAGATTTATTAGACAAATCTACTTTTGTGTCTAAAAACTAGACATAATGGTATCTTTGTCTAAAGAAACCATGAGTTAGTCAGGGTAATATGTATTTAGAAGTTGAAGAAACAATAAATCGTATTGCTAATATAAGAAAGAGGGATAATAATGAAATTAAAAACTTATGATGACAGACTAACTCTAACCAATGGATCATATCATTCATTAGTTAACGCAAGAAAACCAGAAGGTATCGATGAAAAACAAGCTTACTTAATAGGGACTGGAATAGCATCACTTGCAGCTGGATGTTTTTTAATAAGAGATGCTCATATGGAAGGAAATAAGATTACTTTCTTAGAACAACTTGATATACCTGGAGGTTCACTAGATGGTAATATAAGACAAAATGCCGGATATGTTGCTCGTGGTGGTAGAGAAATGGGACATCATTTTGAAGTCCTTTGGAGTCTTTTCAGTTCTCTTCCTGCAACTGAAGATCCAAGTATGAGTGTTTTAGATTATTTTTACTATACTAATCTTGACGATCCTAACTACAGTAATTGTCGTATTACTAGAAAACAAGGGGAAAGATATGATAATGGAAAATTTAATTTAGGACAAGATTTAGCAAAAGAATTGGCACTTTTTGTGGCAACTTCTGATGAAGAACTTGAAAATAAATCTATTGATGAAATATTTTCAGAAGAACTTTTAGAGAGTGATTTCTGGACACTTTGGAGAACTATGTTCGCATTTAAAACTGGCACAGTGCACTTGAAATGAAGCTTTATATGAATAGATTTATTCACCATGTTGGAGGACTTACAGATTTATCAGCGCTTCAATTCTCTAAACATGACCAATACACATCATTTGTGCTTCCTATGGTTAAATTCCTTGAAGAAAATGGAGCAAATTTCCAATATGGAGTAACAGTTGACAATGTGTTATTTGATATTACTTCAGACAAAAAAGTTGCAAAGAAAATCGTTGCTCATGATAAAGCAAATAATGATATTTCAATAGATTTAACTGAAAAAGACCTAGTGTTCATAACAAATGGATCCATGACAGAAAGCTCTGGATATGGAGATGACTATACTCCAGCACCATTTAACAAAGGAGTAGAGGGAGTATGGAAACTTTGGAGAAATATTGCTGAACAAAGTGATGAATTTGGAAATCCAGATGTATTCTGTACTGATACTGAAAAATCTAATTGGGAATCTTGTACAGTGACTTGTCATGATAAGAGAGTTCCAGAATATATAGAAAAGATTACTAAACGTTCACCATATGGTGGAAATGTAGTAACTGGTGGAATAGTTACGGCTATAGATTCATCATGGCTTATGAGCTGGACTATAAATCGTCAAAATCAATATATAGGACAACCAGAAGAGGATGTTGTAGTTTGGGTATATGGATTATTCTCAGATATTGAAGGAGATTATATCAAAAAACAAATGAGAGATTGTACAGGTAAAGAAATTACTAAAGAATGGCTATACCATATTGGAGTTCCAGTAGATGAAATTGATGAATTAGCTGATTCTTGTACTGCAATTCCAGTAATGATGCCATATATTACTTCTCAATTCATGCCTAGAGCATTTGGAGATAGACCATATGTTGTTCCTAAAGACGCTGTAAACTTTGCTTTCTTAGGTCAATTTGCTGAAACATTAGATAATCCAGGTAGAGACACAGTCTTTACTATTGAGTACTCAGGAAGAACAGCTATGGAGGCAGTTTATGTTTTAACAGGAGTTGAAAAAGGAGTACCAGAAGTATATAACTCAAGATATGATATAAGATATCTACTAAATGGAGCTAGTGAATTACTAGATGGTGAAAAACCAAATATTCCACTTCCACCACTTGCAAAAAGAAAGGTAATGAAACAACTTGCAGGTACGGATATAGAATTATTACTAGAAGAATACAATATAATCTAAATACAGATTAACACAATATCACAATCAAAAAGAGATGGGCTATTTGCTCATCTCTTTTTGTGTTTTATCCATTCGTCTTTGGTTATTCTGTTTACGACATGATCTTTATACTCTTTAATAAGTGGTTGATAGTCATTTTCCATTGTAAATAAATAAGTAAATCCACACTTTTCTCTTACTCGTTTAGACTTTAAATTTTCAGAATAGTGTCTTAAATAAACTGCTTTCTTATCGAGATCTTCAAACAAGTATCTAAGTATTTCGTTTACGGCTTCTGGAATGTATCCATTTCCCCAAAAAGGACGACCTAGCCAGTAGCCAATTTCCATGACTTCTTCCTTGTTATCCTCAATATCGTAAGTTACAGGGAAGATACTAATAGAGCCAATAATCTCATTTGGACTATTAACTTTGGTTATTGCAAATTGTCCTTCTGTTTTGAGAACATATTTAATAATATTTAAACTCTGCTTTTGACTGGAGTGAACAAACCAACCAGCAGGAGGGCCTACTTTACAATCGCTACCATATTCGTAAAGCAATCGACTATCACTCTCTTTCCACTCTCTAATAAAAAGCCTGTCAGTGAAAAACATATATTTTGTAACCATAGCTCCTCCAGTATACTAAGGACTTACATATGCATATCCTTCGTTTTGTCTTTCTACGATTTCTGCAATTCCAGCTGGAACTACTTCTGTAAACTCAGGTAGATTGTCTTCATCAATATTATTTGAGTTTAAAGCATTCTTACATAGTTTAACAACTGCATTTAAGTCATGTAATATTTTTAATTGTTCGGTTAGTTCATCTGATGGTGTTTCAAATATCCTTACAGCAACTGAATTTACAACTATTATAACATTTGCATTCGGATGTATTACTTTTAGATTTTTCGTATTGCCTACAGCTATATTCCATTGTGATTTTTCTCCAACATGTATTAAAGCTTTCATTTAATTCACCTCTCATA
>JAAYFG010000066.1 GCA_012728335.1 Tissierellia bacterium
ATGATTAAAGTTATGGAAATCGATGAAAAGGGAAGAATCAACCTTTCAAGAAAAGCTTTATTACCAAGAGGTGAAAGATAAAAAATTTAAGGGACTACGGTCCCTTTTTTTATTGCCATAAATTCGAAAAGTGACAAAATTATAATTTTACTTTTAACAAGTAAGGTGCTATAATCAAAGTATAAACAATATAAAAGTTAATAAAAGGGGTGGTGATGATAAATAGATGAAAGCTAATATAAAAAAATACTATAAATACACCTTAATATCTTTATTTATTATGTTTTGGGCTTATTTGGACTATAATAACTATTTCAATTTAATAGGTGATGTCCTGATATATAGTGATCCTGACTCAGAGTTTGTTAAAAGTAAAGTAGATTATCCATTACACTATAAAATGCATAAAAATTACTCTCTACTAAATCATCAAAATGACATTTATAATTTATATGGACTAATCTATTTATCAGAACATAACTCAGATAGCAGTCAAAAAAAGCCGCTTGATAAACCTCAGTCTTATATATTATTTGCGAAAAATTATGATTTTAAAATAGATCCAAGATTTACACAAATAGAAAATAGTAGTACAAAATATTCTAGAAAAGATTATATCGGAGAATCTGAAATAGGATTCTTTGATAATGATATTGAATATAGTACATTAGAGACTATTAGTATCTTTAAGATTGGAGAATATGATTATTCTATAAGTTTAAGTTGGTTTATACATGGAGAAGATAAGGATGAGTTTCTAAAAGATCCAATTAAGAAGATAGACGAAGTATTAAATAAGGCTATTGTAGAATGGAGAGATGATTAAAACGAAAGCTAATATAAAAAAATACATTAAATACACCTTAATATCTTTACTTATTATTTTCTGGGCTTATTTAGACTATAATAATTATTTTGATATGATAGGTACACTGTTAATTCATAGTGATACTGATGAAAATCTTGTTAAAAACAAGATTGAATATGATTTGCATAGACGTGTACATAAGAACTATTCGATATTAAACCATCAGAAAGAAAGATATGAATTTAGAGGGATTGTTCCTATAGGAGATAGCGACACATACAGTGCTCAAGAAATTGGAAACCTAAATGAACCTTATGTTTTTATACAGTTGTCTGAAAAGCTTGATGATAAGTATCATTCATCTCTAGTCAGCATTGATAATGATTCACAGCATAAATACAACAGGGAGGATTACTTCCTTACAGGAGACGATTTTAATATAGAGAATCAAAAAACTACATTAACTAGATTTCGAATTGGCGATTATGATTATTCTATTAGAATAAGTTGGGATTTACTAATAGGAAATAAAAAAATCTTTTTAGATGATCCAATCAAAAAGATTGATGAAGTCCTAGATAAGACAATTGTCGAGTGGGAAAATGATAAATAACTATATTTATAGACTATTAAACCAGAGATTATTCTCTGGTTTTTTATTTGAGATTTAAACTGTGATAAAGATTTAAGGACTTAATTTTTAATATATTTAGTGTCTTTAATGTGTCAATTCTCAAGATTTATGATATAATTAATAGGAGTTATTGGAGGAAATATGGCCCAAAGTAAAAAAAGAAAAACTGTAAAAAAACAGAATAGTGTATTTTATAGAAATATGGTTGTTTTAGCTATTTTTATATTGTCATTTCTAATGGTCTTATTAAAGAATAGACTTGGTTTTATTGGCAATATAGTGGCTCAAGGTTATTTTATAGTCTTTGGATTGACAGCTTATATAGCACCTCTTCTAATCCTTTTATTTTACTTCGTTATATCAAAAAAATTGATTAATAATGATAATAAGTTTAAGTATTTATCTATAGTGTTACTTTGGATCAATGCTTTATTAATTATCTCAATATTTTTTGAAAGTGATGCAAGTTTTGGTCAAAGGATTAAAGACTCTTATAGTCTTGCAGTGAATGATTACTCAGGAGAAGGTTTTTTAGGAGTATTGTTACACTATCCTATTAAAAAACTAATCGCAAATATTGGTATTTACATATTAACAGTAGTTAATATATTTTTTGCATATCTGACTTTCTTTAATGTATCTTTTAATACCTTAGTTCATAATTGGATATTTAGAGCTAAGAATGCAAAAGAAAAGATTAAGGAGAGGCAATTTGAGAGAAAACAAGAAAAGTATCTGCCTAAATTTGAAGATGATTTAGAGGAAGTTGTAGAAACACCTTCAAGAAAACCTAAGATTAATTTTCATAGACCTGATACAGATATTGAACCAAATGCTGTGGTTGAACCTATTGAGGAAGTTATTAAAGAAGGAGATAAAGGTCAATTTGAGATGGTTGAAAAACCATATGAAGAAATTGATTATGAATATCCTCCTATAGAACTTTTATCAAAAGCCCTTAGAAACTTCAAAAGTGATAGCAGTGATGTGTTACAAGAAAAGGGAAGGATAATAGTTAGGACACTACAAAGTTTTGGTATCGAAGCTGAGGTTGTTAATATTAACAGTGGACCAACTGTTACTTCATATGAGGTAAAGCCATCAGCAGGTATTAAGGTTAGCAGGATTGTAAATTTATCAAATGACTTATCATTATCTTTAGCGACTTCTGGTATTAGGATAGAAGCTCCTATCCCAGGAAAGCCATATGTAGGTATCGAAGTGCCAAATCAAAACAAAGATACAGTTTCACTAAGAGATTTATTTGTTAATGGGGATTTCGAAAAGAAAGATAGTGATTTGACAGTTGCATTAGGTAAAAACCTTTTTGGTAAACCTATTTATGCAAAAATAAATGAGATGCCACATGTCCTTATTGCTGGGGCAACTGGCGCAGGTAAATCAGTATGTATCAATACAATCATTATGAGTTTGATTTATAAGTATTCACCAGATGATGTTGAATTTATTATGGTAGATCCTAAGATGGTTGAATTGAGTATATATAATGGAATACCACACTTAAAAGGTAGAAAAGTAGTTACGGATCCAGCAAGAGCTACAAATGCACTGGACTTTGCCGTAAGAGAAATGATTGATAGATATGAGAAGTTTTCTAAATCTAAATGTAAAGATATATCATCATATAATGAGAATGTCTTAAAACGTGGAGAAAAGAAAATGCCTTATCTTGTTGTAGTTATTGATGAGCTTTCAGATTTAATGATGGAGTCTTCTAAGGAAGTTGAAAATCATATTACTAGATTAGCTCAGATGGGTAGAGCTGCAGGTGTTCATTTGATTATAGCGACACAAAGACCAAGCGTTGATGTTATTACTGGAGTTATTAAAGCAAATATTCCTAGTAGGATTTCATTCCAAGTATCTTCACAGATAGATTCTAGAACCATATTAGATATGGCTGGAGCTGAGAAGTTATTAGGTAAAGGGGATATGCTTTTCTATCCTGCTAAATTTCCAAAACCAATGAGGGTTCAAGGAGCCTTTGTTAGTGATAAAGAAGTTGAAAGAGTCGTTACTTATATTAAGAATCAAGATATCATAATAGAAGAAACTGATGATTTTAATGAAGCAATAAAACAAAATAATAAAATGAAAGATGACAAATTAGACGATCGCGATGAGCTTTTAGATGAGGCTATCGAATTTGTTATTACAGAAGATCAGGCTTCCATTTCAGCTATACAAAGACGTTTTAGAGTCGGTTATAGTAGAGCTGGACGTATGATTGACCAAATGGAAAGTTTAGGAATCGTCGGAAAACATGAGGGAAGTAAGCCTAGAAAAGTATTAAAGGATGTATCTTACTTAACTCAAAGTGATATGCAAGATGAGGAATTGGTTGATGAAGATTTTGAAGATGAATTTAGCGAATAAGCTAACTATGCTTAGATTGCTAATGGTTCCAGTATTTATAATCGTATTTAATATTTATGGCACGACAAATGCCATCCCGGCTATAGTATTTGCTTTGACAGCTTTTACTGATTTTCTGGATGGATATATTGCTAGAAAATATAAATTAGTTACGACTTTTGGTAAATTTATGGATCCGTTGGTAGACAAAGTGTTAACTCAAGCAGGATACGTAGTATTGACAGCTGCGGGTTTGATACCAGCATGGGTAGTTATAGTTATTATATTTAGAGAATTATTAATTACAGGTCTTAGGACTATTGCGGCTTCAAATAATGTAACAATTGCCGCTTCAGTTTATGGAAAGGTAAAGACAATCACACAATTTTTAGCGATTATTGCATATCTTCTTAAAGGTGTTCTATCGTCTGTGCCAGATATAGTATTCGTCATTTTACTATATATATCGGTACTTACTACAATTATCTCAGGTATAGAATATCTTTACAAAAACAAAGGAGTGTTAGATTTAGATAACATATAAGGAGGTGTTTAATATCGCAGACTTCAAGATTAATGACAAAGAAAAGAAGAAAGCCTTAGATTTGGCTTTATCAAAAATTGAGAAAACTTATGGTAAAGGTTCTATTATGGTTTTAGGTGATGCGCCTAAAGAACATATTAGTTCAATACCAACAGGAGCTATAAACCTTGATATAGCATTAGGTATCGGTGGTTTGCCAAGAGGAAGAATAGTAGAGATATATGGCCCTGAATCATCAGGGAAGACTACTCTTGCGCTACACTGTATAGCTGAGGCGCAAAAGAAAGGTGGCATAGCTGCTTTTATAGATGCAGAGCATGCATTAGATGTTTACTATGCAAAAAACTTAGGTGTAGATATCGATAATATTATATTGTCTCAACCAGATACTGGTGAGCAAGCATTAGCTATCACAGAATCTTTGGTTAGATCAAATGCAGTTGATATTGTCGTGATAGACTCAGTTGCTGCTTTAGTTCCTAGAGCAGAAATAGAAGGAGATATGGGAGATAGTCATATTGGTTTATTAGCAAGACTTATGAGTCAGGCTTTAAGAAAGCTTACAGCTATAGTTGCTAAATCAAATACGACAGTTATATTCCTAAATCAGTTAAGACAAAAGATTGGTATTATGTTTGGTAACCCGGAAACTACTACTGGCGGTATCGCTCTTAAATTCTATTCAAGTGTAAGACTTGATATTAGAAGGGGAGAGCAAATCAAAGATGGAGATAATGTAATTGGTAACAGAACAAGAGTTAGGATTGTTAAAAACAAAGTAGCTCCTCCATTTAAGACAGCAGAGTTTGACCTAATGTATGGTACGGGAATATCTAAAGTTGGCACTATACTTGATACAGCAGTAGATTTAGAAATCATAGATAAAGCTGGTTCATGGTATAGCTATGAAGGTGAGAGACTTGGCCAAGGTAGAGAGAAAATAAAAGCTTATTTAGAAGAAAATTCAGATGTATTAGATGAAGTTGAAAATAAAATAAGAGAAAAAATCAGTTCTATTCCAAGTCCAGAGGATTTAGATGATAATACTGTGAGTGATATCATAGAATAACAAGGAGTAGAAATGGAATATTTATTTGGCGCAATTGGATTAATAGTGGGAGCCCTTTTAGCATATGTAATAACTTCTCATATGAAAAAGGTTGCCGATAGAAATAAAATAAATTCTGCGGAAGAAATATCAAGAAGAATGATTGATGATGCTAGTTTCGTAGCAGAAACTAAAAAGAAAGAAGCATTATTAGAAGCTAAAGATGAGATATTTCAACTTAAGCAACAAATCGAAGATGATGATAAAGAACGTAGAAGTGAATTAAAAAGAAGTGAAAAAAGACTTCAAAATAAAGAAGAAAATCTTGATAAGAGAATTGAAAAGTTAGATAGAAAGAACGAAACTATCAACAAAACAATGAAACGTCTTGAAGAAAAAGAGGCTCAACAAGATGAACTTGTTAATCAACAAGTACTTGAACTTGAGAGAATCTCTATGTTAACAAGACAAGAAGCTAAGGAACTAATAGTTGAAAAAGTTCGTGAAGATGCCGAACATAGATCAGCTCTAGCTATTAGGGAATTTGAAGCTAAGACTAAAGAAAATCAACAAAAACTTGCTAGAGAAATCATTACAACAGCTATACAAAGATATGCTGCAGATCATGTGGCAGAAAGCACCGTATCAGTAGTAGAACTTCCAAATGATGATATGAAAGGTCGTATCATTGGTAGAGAAGGTAGAAATATTAGAGCTTTCGAAACTCTTACTGGCGTTGATTTAATTATAGATGATACTCCTGAAGCTGTAGTACTTTCATCTTTTGATCCAATCAGAAGAGAAATCGCTAGAGTTGCATTAGAAAAACTAATGCTTGATGGAAGAATTCATCCTACTAGAATAGAAGAACTAGTTGAAAAAGCAAGACAAGAAGTTGATGAAAAGATAAAGATTGCTGGAGAAGAAGCTTGTGAACTTGCAAAAGTACACAATTTACATCCTGAACTTGTAAAAGTATTAGGTAAGTTAAATTATAGAACTTCTTATGGACAAAATGTATTAAAGCATTCTATCGAATGTGCTAATGTAGCAGGTATGATAGCTCAAGAACTTGGTGCCAATGTTAAGGTAGCAAGAAGGGGAGCGTTATTACATGACTTAGGTAAGGCTATTGACCATGATGTTGATGGTACTCATGTTGAGATAGGTATTAACTTAGCTAGAAAATACAAGGAATCTAAAGAAGTTATCCATTGTATAGAAGCTCATCATGGAGATATTGAGTTTGCTTCATTAGAAGCTATGATTGTTCAATCTAGTGATGCTATATCAGCTGCTAGACCTGGAGCTAGAAGAGAGTCTGTACAAAGTTATATTCAAAGACTTGAAAATCTTGAAAATATCGCAAATTCCTATGATGGAGTTGAAAAATCTTTCGCTATTCAAGCTGGTAGGGAAGTTAGGATTATGGTTCAACCTGAAAAGATTTCAGAAGATAAGTTAACTATATTAGCAAAACAAATAGCTACTCAAATCGAAGAAGAACTAGAATACCCAGGACAAATTAAAGTAAATATTATTAGAGAAACAAGAACGGCTGAATACGCTAAGTAATTGAATCTTTAAAAGTAAAAGGAGTTAGATTTAATCTAACTCCTTTTTATGTATCATGGACTTTTATAGTCCATTTATAATATCTTATGAAAATATTAATTCTTTTACTTTAGATGCGATTTTCTTAAGAGATTTTTGTTCAACACTATCATCTTCATAAGAGTCATTTGCTCCCGAGATTTGCATGAATTCATTATAGAATTCAGGCACCTCTTCACCAATAACTACTTGATATTGTCCACCTTGTGTAAAGCTTCCAGTAACTGAATCAAGCTCATTGATCTCTTTTGGATCTATCATATTTGGATCTTTAAGGAAAAATCTCATTCTTGTCACGCAATGTTTAACGTAACGAATGTTATCTCTTCCTCCAACATTCTTTAATAATTGATATGCGTCATCTGTGTATTTTGTATTTGTCATAATTACCCCCAATACTAAAAATTACTTATATTACTTTATTATCTTTCTGTTAAGTTCATTGAGTTCTAATATTAGATACCTTCTAATTACTACCCTACGAATAAGTTATATTAACACCATTTTAGGTAAAATGCAAGTATTATTCAATATTTTTTGTATATCTTATCTTCGTAAAAGCACGATTGATTGATATGGTCTTAATCGAGTATTATCAAATTCTTCATAATTATTTATTAGAACTTCATATTCGTTATCATTAAGAACTTTAACTATTTGATTTCCAAGAGTAAGCTCTTCCGTACTAAAATTCATCAATACAATGACTTTCTCATCATCTTTAGATCTACTAAAAGCATATATCTTATCATCAAAGTAAATATTTTCATATTTACCATCTTGAATAGCTAGGTGAGATTTTCTTAGATCAATTAACTTTTTATAGTAGTAAAATATACTATTTTCATCTTCTAATGCATCTAAATAATTAATAGAAGCATCTTGATTTACTTTAATCCAAGGTGTAGCATCACTAAAGTCACCATTTTCTGAATCATCCCATCTTATAGGAGTTCTTCCATTATCTCTTGATCTTTGTTTTAGTGTATATATAGCGTCATTTTCGCTATATCCACGTTTAATTAATATATCATAGTAATTTAAACTTTCTACATCTTTATAGTCATTTATATCATCATAGTTTGGATTTCTCATACCGATTTCTTCGCCTTGATACACATATGGAGTACCACGCATCAGATGGGTAAGGGTTGCTAGAGAGGTAGCTAGTTCATAATGATAGTTTATATCATCTCCATAACGTGATAATGCTCTTGGTTGATCATGGTTATTCATAAACCATGCAGACCATCCGCCACCAGCTTGTACTTTAGATTGCCATTCATCAAGGAGACTAAAGAACTTCTCAAGGTCCATATTTCCAACACTCCATTTGTCACCATCTTTATAGTCAACTTTCAAATGGTGGAAGTTAAAGGCCATATCAAGAGTTCCATTTTTAGGATTAGTATAGTTTGTTGATTTTTCTATAGTAGTCGACGAAAGTTCACCTACAGTGACACAATCTTCGATTCCTGCTCTTGAGAATAGCTCTGATAAATACTTAGTCACATTTGGACCATCAGTATAAAATCTTCTGCCATCACCAATAAAATCATCTTCATAAACATCTGGTTTACTTATTAAATTGACTACGTCAAATCTAAATCCAGTAACACCTTTATCTTTCCAAAACTTCAGGATGTCGACCATTTCATCCATAATCTTAGGATTTTTCCAATTTAAATCGGCCTGTTTTTCATGGAATAAATGAAGATAATACTTATCTAAACTATCAACATATTTCCAAGCACTTCCGCCAAATTTAGATTCCCAATTAGTAGGGACATGACCTTCGTTATCTTTGAAAATATAGTAGTCTTGATAATCCTTATCGCCATTTAGAGCTTTTTGAAACCATTCATGATGTGTGGATGAGTGATTAAACACCATATCTAACATGATGGCAATATTTAATTCTTTTGCTTTATTAACTAATCTTTCAAACACTTCAAAATCACCAAATAGGGGATCTATTGACTTATAATCATCCACATCATAGCCATTATCATATTGATGTGACCTATAAAATGGAGACAACCATATTAAGTCAATACCTAGTTGAGAAATCAGAGGGAGTCTCTGAATGACTCCCTCTAAATCTCCTATGCCATCACCATTATTATCTTGAAATGATCTTAGATAAATCTGATAGATAGTATATTTTTTGAATTTATTTTGCATTTGCTTTTCTCTTTCCATAGATTACTGTAATAACTATAGGAACTACTATCGCAATAACCATAGCTACTGCAAATGTCGGCCATTTTTGTAATGGGAATGAAAGTATTCCTGGGATACCACCAACACCGATTGATAATGCGCCTGTATTTGTTAATACTGAGAATAATCCTGCTAATGAAGATCCTATCATACCTGCCACGAATGGGTAGCCATATTTAAGGTTAACACCAAACATCGCTGGTTCAGTAACTCCAAGATAACATGAGATTGCTGATGGAACAGCTACTTCTTTTAATCTTTCATCTCTTCTATTATTGATAATCATACCAACTACTGCTGAACCTTGAGCTATATTTGATAAAGCGATCATTGGCCATAATAGAGTAGACTTAAATGTATTTATAAGTTCTAAGTCTATCGCATTTGTCATATGATGAAGTCCTGTGATTACCAATGGTGCATACAAGAAGCCAAATACTGCTGCGAATAACCAGTTAAGAGCTGAAGTTAATCCAGCATAAACTACTGATGAAATCCATCCACCAATTGTCCAACCGATAGGACCTAATACTGTATGTGCTAATATGATTGAAATCAATAGGGCAAAGAATGGTACAAATATCATTTGTACTACACTTGGGATAATCTTCTTAAAGAATCTTTCAAGATATACAAGTGCGAAACCTGCCAACATAGCTGGTATTACTTGTGCTTGGTAACCAATCATATTTACTTTTGCAAATCCAAAGTCCCAGAATGGAATCTCAGCAGCGCCTGCTACTCCATATGCATTCATCAATTGAGGCGATACTAAAGTTAAACCTAGTACGATACCAAGGATTTGTGTAGTTCCCATCTTTCTAGTAACAGACCATGTGATACCAACAGGTAAGAAGTGGAATATCGCCTCACCAGGTAACCATAGGAAGTGGTTAACACCTTTCCAAAATACAGACAAATCAGTAATCGTCTTAGTTCCTTTAACTAAGTCAAATGCACCTGCATCTGTAAACATTTTTACACCTTCAAGGATGTTTCTAAAACCTAAGATTAAACCCCCAACGATAATTGCAGGAATTAATGGAGCAAAAATCTCAGCTAAGTTACTAGCTAATTTTTGTAAAGGATTTTGATTAGATTTAGCTTCTTCTTTAACTGCATCCTTAGATACACCTTCAACACCTGATACAGCAGAAAATTCATTGTAAAAATCAGCAACTTCATTACCAATGATTACTTGGAATTGTCCAGCTTGTGTAAAACTTCCCTTAACAGATGGAAGAGCTTCTATAGCAGTGATATCTGCCTTACTTGTGTCATTCAAAACAAATCTCATTCTAGTAACACAATGAGTTACTGCTTTGATGTTTTCTTTTCCGCCTACATGTTCTAATAAAGCTTTAGCATCATTTGTAAATTTCGACATACTTTTCCTCCTTAAATTAAACTTGTACGTTCATGTTTATTATACCCGTAATATTTTTAAATAGCAACTTTTAAGAAAACTATTTCGAGTTTTACAAATAAAAAGCCTCTAGCTATCTAGAGGCATATGATGTGAATATGAATTTGTCTGATCTATGACGCGATATACTGTATTGAAGACATTCACCATTATCCAAATAAGTTGAACTACGTACCATAACCAAAAGGTCATCTTCGGTAACATCTAGAAGTTCAAGATCTTCTGGGTTTACATTATCAACTGTTACTGTTTTTTTAGAATAGGATATATGAAGGCCTAAGTCGTTTTCAAAATACTCGTAAATACTATCTTCAGCAATTTCTTTAGTAAGTCCTGTGATAATATCTGTATCTAAGTGATCAATATCTAAAACTATTGAATCATTGTTGATCTTTCTGACGCGCTTAAGTTCAATAACTTTTTCTGACTTTATATCTTCGATATCATCAATCTCTGATTTATCCTTAATCTCTAAAGAAGCTACTTTAGTTTCATAATGTAAATTGTTTTTTATAGCCAATTCCTTAAAACTCTCTAAAGTTGATGTAGGGAATAGATATTGTCTATTTTCAAGAACGATGGATGATTTACCACGACTTTTCTTGATGTAGTTTTTTTGCTCAAGAAGTAAGGTTGCTTTTCTTACAGTATCTCTTGAACAATTATAAATCTCTCTAAGCTTAGCTTCGGATGGAATAGTATCACCAGGAAGAAGCATGTTTGATTTTATCTGGTTTTTCAAGTCTTCATATATTTTGAGATAAATTGCTTTATTCATAATAACCTCCAAATTAATGTATCTGTAGATTCAATGATAACATATAAGATTCAAAAATGGTAGAAGGTGAACATATTTGAATTTGAAATAAATGGGAGATATCACATTAAAAGCAAAAATAGGGTATATTTGAGTGAAATGAATTTTGTCACAAAATATCAATTTTGTGACAAAAGAGACCCCGAAACGGAAGCGGGCCTCTTCTTTAAACAAAATCAGCCAACAAGAGCTTTTGAGAAGATTTACTACCATAATTTTCCAACCATTAATTCTTGTTAGTCATCTTTTAATATTTGTAGATGCGAAAAATATTTTCGTTAAGCTCTATAATATTTTTGAACCTACACTATCTTTTTAGTAAATAAGCTGTAATAAATTATCTACTCTTTTCTTATCCAATTCTACTAATACAATTTATTATTTGATCTAAGCTTTAATTATTAGCTCTACTTTCTATAGCTTTGTATCTCGTATTATAGTAAAATATCAAAATTATGCTCATTTTAACTAAAAATCCCAATAAAATACATTCAATAACGCGATAAATCAACTAGAACCCTATTAGACGCGTTTATTTGCGTTTTAAGCGATTTTTTAAGTTTAGACACTCAAATACTTGCTTAATTTATTTAATGGGCCTTAAATCGAAGATATTTAATCGATTTTAGACGTGTTTTTGAGAAATTGATTTTTCTAGTGAATTTTCCTAAAATTCTATATAAAAAAAATAAATGAAGTAATCTTCATTTATTTATTTCTTTGAACTATTAAATTGAACTCTAAAAATATCTGATCCGGACTTTCTTCATTAATAAAGTATTG
>JAAYFG010000067.1 GCA_012728335.1 Tissierellia bacterium
AAGCTATACCACCAAGAACATAAACATCGAATAGGAATTGATGGATGGAGTGAAGAAGATAATCTTAAATGGCGAAAGAAATACTCAGTCCCAATAATGACAAAGCTTAAGGCATCATTAGAATCAATAAAGAGATCCAAACATTATCCTCCCAAAAGTCAGATGTATCTGGCAGCTCAATATGTCCTAAATGAATTCAGTGCTCTAGAAAATATCTTTACTTCTGGAAGATATGAATTGGATAATAACACCATTGAAAGAATAAATAGGTATATATCACTATCTCGCAGAAATTCTCTTTTCTTCGGCAGCCATAAAGGTGCCGAGAGAGGTGTCGTGTTCTATTCTCTGGCCTGTTCATGCAGATTACATAATATAAATTTCTTTGATTACATATCTGATGTAATCAATAAGGTAGCTTTAATACCTGCAACCACTCCCATTTCTGAATACAGGGATCTATTACCTGATAAATGGTCTAAATAACAAGGCTCTTTTTTATTTTTTTATTTTACACATCAAATCGGAGACGCTTACGATGTTTTGGGAAGAATTGGTATTAGGTTTATGCTTTTGTGATAGTATTGTACTTTTTGGGGTTTTTGGGGAGAGGTAATATGTAAGTGGTGGTAGAATAAGGATTAAGGAGAGTTTCTGTTTAGCTGAGTTTTATAAATTTATTTATACTGTTTTTTTAGTTGGGTATAAGGAGGATATTTATGATGTGTGTATGGATAAATGTGTTGTTATATTGGGTTTAAATAGGAATGAGGCATTTTTGTCGTCTAATGATATGTTTGATTTGTTTTATGTGAACTTTCCTGATAAGGGCAATGATGTTTTGAAGAAGTTTTTAACTGATTTGTTTAATAGATATAATGTGGTGCTTGCTAAAAGTGGGGAGGATGTTATTAGTGTGGATAGGGTTAAAGGAATTTTGAAGAGTAGAGGAGATAAGCAATATGGTAATGGGGTTGAGGTGGATGTGTTGTTTGGGAGCTAGGGTGAATGTTGGGGGTTTTGTCTTTCCCTAAAAAAAGTTGACTCAAAACCGAGTTAACAATGTACACATTACAAACAGAAAAACAGATTAAATATTTTGATCAAGTAATCAAAATGCATTATGAACAAGGGTATGGAGAAGATAGAATCTCAAAGATAATACCTATAGGTCATACCACAGTTTCAAGATGGATTACTATCTTTGTCTTACATAAAGGTAAAATCGTCAATCCTATGAAAGCAAACAATCCTACTATTTCGTCTCGGTCAAAAGGAGAAGAAAAAGATATTCTAACTTTAGAAGCTAGAATAAAGGAATTGGAATCACAACTTTTAAAGTCCGATATAAGAGCTGAAGCATATGATGAAATGATTAATGTAGCTGAGGCTAAGTTTAATATTCCAATAAGAAAAAAAGCTGGCACCAAACAATAATAAACCTGCTAGCAAGAGACTCAAAGAAATATCATGTAGAGGCTCTATGCGAATTGTTTGGTAAAAGTAAGCAGGCATATTATAAATACGATGAGAATGTTATAATGGCTAAAGTGGCTAGAGAACACTTCGTCGTACAATATGTAAAATCTATTAGGAAATTAGATCCTGGTATCGGAGGAGTTAAATTATGGTATATATACTATAATAAGTTTCGATACGAGAAACCTATAGGTAGAGATAAGTTCATGACCATAATTGATAATAATGGACAAAAAG
>JAAYFG010000068.1 GCA_012728335.1 Tissierellia bacterium
AGAGAAAATAGTATTATATTTTCCATTATTTGTGCTAAGATTTGTGACAATTTATGACAATTTGTATTAAATAATAATTCATGTTAATAAGAAGAAAAAAGTAATATGAAAGAGTTAATTTATAGGGTATTATTAAGATAAGATAATATTAGTCATTTTTTGTAATCAAATATATAATATCTCTATTAAACTAAATGAAAATGTTCTATTCCAAACAAAATAAGAATGTGTTTTATTAAAAGAAATAGTGTGAAATAAACCTCTAGGAGGTGAACCAAATGAATTTTTCCGAAAAATTAGATTTTTTAATGAATTTGACGAAAACTTCCAATAAGGAACTAGCTGAAGCATTGTATTTTAGCCAATCCTACGTTTCTAAGTTGAGAAGAGGACATAGAACATTGAATGATAACGTTTCAATTGAAAAAATAGGAGCTTTTCTTTCTAGTAGAATATTTCTGCCGTCTCAAATTGCCGAATTAAAAAAGACTGTAAATTGGATTCCTCTAGGAGACAAACCTGACAACGAAGAATTGAAAGTATTTTTATTAGAAATGTTTTATTTTAATAATATAAAAAGTACAAAAAAAATGAATGAGACTTTGAATCATTTAAGTACACAGCGAAAAATAATTGATAATGAAGTGAAAGTATACTCTGAAGCTGATTTAGCTAATCGTTGCAAAGAGATTTCTGAAGTAGAAAATTTTTCCTATATTGAAAATAAGAAAAAATTTTTAAGATTTTTAGACGAAATTCTGTTGACAGATGATATCGATTACTCATTTATTAGCAGTAATACCGATAATTTTGGATTTAAAAATGATTCGGAAGTATTAAAAAAAGTTGAAGAAGTACTCTATTATATTCTAGAAAAAAACATAAAGTTAGATGTTATAATAAATATTGCAAAACCTTTAATTGAAATCTTTAACTCGATTGACAAATCCTTATATATTTTATTTAAAAAGAATGTAAATATTTGGTATATATTTGAAAAAGACGATCGCTTAACAAGTCATTTGATTTTCGGTGTTAGTGGAGTAGGAATCTACAATTGCTACGGTCTTAAAGGTTCTAATGAATGCGATGTTGTGATGATTTATGATAGTTATAATGAATATAAACGAGTGGAAACTAAATTTTTACAATTAATTACTAAAGTAGATCCCTTAGCTATTAAATATAATTATATTAGTTCCGAAAATCAATTATTTTATAGCGAAATTTTGTTGAGAGATGGTGTTTCAAGCATAATAAGTTCATCGCCTACTCTGTACTCAATGCCAAAAGATTTACTTGTCGAACTTTTTGATAACAAAAAATACAAAAATTTGTTTAATATCATTTATAATTTACAAGATAATTTTATAGAGCATATAAAAAAAGATAAATTTGTTGAAATTATTGATTCATCATTTTTAGAAATAGAGAATAATGAGTTTGAATCCTTCTGGGGCTATAAATATACCAAAGAACAACTTATTAGACATTTGAAAAATATTTTGATACTATTAAGAGAAATTGATAATTATCATTTGATAGAATCTGATAATGTTGATCCTAATTTGTTATTTCACATAAACAAAAAACATGGGATATTGATGTTTTATTCTGGTGATGGGAATGCTAAGACAGAAGGGATATTTGCTTTTTCTCCTGTAGTCATTTCACTTATTGATGGTTACTTGTCAACAAAATACACTCAAGAAGAGTATTATTACAAAAATAAAATAATTAAAAAAATAGAAAAGAAGATCGACAGCCTGTTATAAAAAGTTAGCTCAGCGTAGAAAAATAACGCTGAGTTTTTATTGTCAAAATTTGTCATATTATGAACAAAACCGTAAACCCTTGTCAAATAGCGTCACTAGACTATTATATTATACTGTAATAGTATTAATTTATTACAATATGCAATGTCACTAATGCATATTGGAAAAAATTAGAATAGGAGATGACGACGATGACAAACAAGAGAAAGTTGAAAAAGCGAATTTCAATCTTCATTTTGATATTCACTTTAATATTTCAAACTTTCACTCCAATCGTCACCTTGGCCTTTACTGAATTTGATGATTCTATTCAAATTACTGTGGTAGAGAGGGTGGGGGATAATATCGTAATTGAAGGTGTGGTATCAGGAAATCCTGAAGCTCAATTAATCTTGGAGATAGGACATGAAAATGAGCTAATCACATTTACGGAGAGTGGAAGTTTCAGTATCCAAAAACCAGTAGAAGTATTTCGTTTAGCTGATAGAGCTAGATTTATATTTGGAACTACTGAGATTGAATTAATGGCATATTTAAGGGATTTAATTGAAGAATCTGAAATTGATGACTCAGAAGAAATTAAAGACCCAGAAGAGCCCATAGATGACTCAGAAGAACAAGAAGTCATCGAGGAGCCTAAAGATGATCTAATAGATGATCCTACAGAAGATTCAGAGGAAGAAGAAAAGGTTGAAGATCCTATTGAAGATCCAGCGGGAGAAGAAATAATTGAGAATCCTAATGAAGATCCAATAGAAGAACCTATTGAAGAAGAAAAAATTAAGGAACCCATAGAAGAACCAGACTTAGAAAATCCGGTAAATCCAGAAGATCTTCCAAAGACAGAAGAAATAGTGGATACTGAGGAAGAATTAGTTGATTTCATTCCTAGTAATCCTGATAATTTAGCTACTTTTGATGATTCTCCTCAAGAATATGTTCCCGATTATGGCATAGGGGTCGAGTCTTCAAGAATGAGTCTAATGGCTAATGGGACATTAGCTCCAGGAGAAGTTGACACAGAATCTATAATTAATTCTACACCTAATATGGTTAATACCTGGGATGTAACTCTAAGAGTATATGGAAAAGACACAGGAAAGACTAATGATGTAGTATTAGTAATAGATACTTCGGGCAGTATGAGCGGAGAAAGACTTACTGCTGCAAAAAATGCTGCAAATGGTTTTATAGACACTCTTTTAGGAGAGGGAGGAGTTTCTGGAACTAGAATAGCCATTGTTAGATTTGCAGAAGGTAGCAGTACTGTTAGTAATTTTTCTAGCAATCCTACAACGTTAAAAAATGCCGTAAATGGACTAGGTGCTGATGGTGGAACTCATACCCAGTCAGGAGTAAGACGTGCTAGGGATTTATTAAGAAATAATTCTACTGCTGATTATAAAAATATTGTTTTACTATCTGACGGTGAACCAACTTATAGCTTTGCCTTAAATAATCCCGATAATTATTTAATCCCATATTCCGGATATGGAGGCCAAACTGGTCCTGGGGCTCCTGAAAGTGCTTATTTAACAAATAGAGTTGGAAATGGATCAGATTTACGCTGGAGATATGCTAATCCTCTTGGTAACTCAAACGACAAATATTACAATCATGGTAATTCAGCTATAGCAGAGGCTGGATTTGCAAAAGATGACGGATATACAATGTATACTGTAGCTATGCAAGCAGGGGCTATAGGCACGCCTATATTAAATCAAATGGCAAGTCCGGGTAAAGCTTATAACGCGACTCCTGAAAGTTTAGACGATGCTTTCCAATTTATTGCATCTAGTATAATATCTGCAGTTAGATCGGGAACTGCTCCAAACGCTCTTGCTGCTGGGTTCGAAATTGATGCTACTGATGTAGTAAATATTAGTGCACTAGGTAGCACCTACACTCTTACAAATGGTGGTACTAATATAAGCTGGGATATACCTAGTTTAACTGTTTCTACGTCAGGGGTTGCGGGCTTGAGATATGATGATCCTACTATTAGTTATGCAGAGCTTAAATTTAGAATTACTATTAATGATGATATCGTAGCTGATGATGAAGTCGATATTACAGGAACCTTTAATCCTATAAAAGGTATGACTTTGACATATACTGATGTAAACGGAGACACAGCTACTAAATCTATAGAAGAACATGAAGTTGATCCAGTTCTTATCGTTATTAAGAAAGTGGTTTTAGCGGCTGGTGGTAGCGTCGTGCCAAATACAAGTACAGGAGAAGGTACTGTAACAGGAACAGTAGTAAATGATACAAATAGAATATTTAGAACTACTGTAACTAACGAAACTGGTGGTTATACAGCTTTACCAAAGGATATTAATCCAAATCAAAGAATAATAATCAAAGATATTAGAATTGAAGATAGATACACTGTCCATGAAATTCACACGGGATGGCAGATTATTGTAGATGATATTGCAGTTAGTGCTTCTACTAATGATTATGAAGAGCCTATAGTTATTAAAACTCTAGGAACAATTATAAATCCCGCTTATACTAGTCAAGGATTTGGTGACTTTAATGGACTGACCTTTGATATAAATGAAGCTTCACCTGATGCAGAATTTTCAGTTTACAATATTGAAAAACCTCTAGGGAAGTTAGAGATTGAAAAGATTGTAAGTGTTATAGAACAAGCATCTACTGAGAGAATGAGCCTTATGGCTTTGGCAGGCTCGATTCCTTCTTTCACAATGAATATTACAGGACCTGAAAATAGAACTGAAACTCTTATTGGAGGAGAAAGTAAAATTATTACAGATTTACCTTATGGTGAATATACTGTAGTAGAAACACCTGTAGATGGATTTACCGCAACTTACAATCCTCCTGATGGTAAGGTAGATGTAACTATTAGAGATAAGTATAAAACCCCACCTTTGATTCCAAAGGTGACAGTTACTAATACTAAGACAGTGGATTCTTTGAATACAAGCTTTGCTGCTACAAAGACGTGGGAAAATGGAAACGAAAATGATTTTGCCCAAGCTGAATTAGAACTTTACAGAAAATTAGGAGACACTGAAGAAAAAGTTAATGCTACTCCTATAAAGACTGGTACGGCTCCAAACTTCACTTATACTTGGAATAACTTAGTTAAGTTTGACCCAGTTACGGGAGCAGAATATGCTTTTAGTGTAAAAGAAGTTGGAGAAACCGATGGAGAGGTAGTAATTAATGGAAGGACCTATACAGTAACTTATGACTCTGCAGGGAATAAAGTTACAAACACGTATAAAGTACCTCAAACGGGAGACTTAAAAGGTATTAAAGTTTGGTCAGGTACTATAGAAGGTGAAACTGCTAGACCTGATGTATGGTTTGAACTTTGGAGAAGTGGCGGAGACGCTGGAATAACAGGTGTAAAGGTACTTGGACCTATTAAGCTAGTGGGTACAGAACACAATTTCGGTTCACATCCTGCAGCAGATAATGGTGGAATAAATTACACTTACTTTGTAAAAGAAGTAGATGAAAATGGTGTAGACTACACACCTGCAAACTATGTTAAAGCAGAAAATGGTATGACTGTAACTAACACTGTAAAAAGTGCTGAAGGCAGATTGACAATTAAGAAAGAATTAATTGACAATTCTACTATGAGTAGAATGGTCTTAATGGCTGAACCGATTAAGTTTGGATTTACTGTTACAGGCCCAAATAATTACAGTGAAAGTTTTGAATTGGCGGCTGGAGAATCTAAAACTTTAGTTAACTTATATGATGGTGACTATACAGTTGAAGAAACTCAAACTCACGGTTATGTACCAAGTTATTCACCATCAGCTACTGCAAATGTAACAGGAACCAATAATTTGACAATAGTAGTTACAAATAAACACACAACAGAACCTGATGATCCTAATGAGGTTAAAATTACAGCTACTAAAAATTGGGTAAATGGACCAACGGCAGATCACACCTCTATTAATCTCAATTTAATAAGAGTATCTTCTAAAGAAGGATCGACACCTGAAATATTAGGAGTTACTCCA
>JAAYFG010000069.1 GCA_012728335.1 Tissierellia bacterium
GTAATCGTCTTTTTCCCAAACAGCATATAGTGTAGTGTTTTCTTTGATTATGAAAGTGTCTCCAGCTAAATATTGAACTTTTTCAGAGTATCTATCTGTTGACCATCCTTTAAAGATATATCCTTCTTTTTCAAGACCTTTTCCATTAAGAACTTCTACCGTATCTCCACTATCATATTCTATTTTATCAGTTGGAACATTTCCAGAAGTATGTCCATTTCCATTGTAGTTTACAGTAAGTTTATCGCTTGGTTCTGGGCTTGGTGTATCCTCTCCCCAAACTGCATAAAGAGTCAGATTATCATCTACATATGTTAACTCTTGACCTACTGGATAGTTTTCATCTGGTTCGGTTGCACCAGGGTCTGTTGACCAACCTTTAAATACTTTTCCATCTAAATTTGCTTTAAGTGTTTCATTTCCATCTACTACACTTGTATTTCCATCAATATTGCCTACTGAATAATATGTTGTGATTTTATCTGTAAAGTCTCCATCAGAGTTTGGCTCATAATATACAGTCCCATCATATTCTGTCAATTCATCAATATCAAAAATACCGCCATTTGCATCATATTTAATCCAAGCTATTTCTACTGCGCCAAAATCTTTGTCCCTAGCATACCCTCTTTGGTCTGCGCCAGTTTGTTCAGCACTCTTATTTTCTGCTACACCTTCTGGTTTTATTGGGATAGTTAATATAGGTTCATTCTTTACACCGGCTACTTTTTCTGTATGATTAACTACAGGTTCTACTTCATATTTCCCTAAAGCGTCATTTATTAGATTTACATCAGGATTTAATCCTATGTTTATATCTTTTGCATTAGTATTTTCAATATAATTGCTCAACGATATAACATTTTCTATATAGTCCCTATCACCATTTTCATCTATAATGGCATTTCCAACAAATAGATTATTATCCAAATAAATTTTCATTGTCGATCTAAATGAAGCCATGCTTAGTCCTATAGCACTTCCACCCGCAGTTCCATCTGTTTCAGAGTTCCCTCCAACTTCATTGTAAGTAAAAGTGTTACCTACAAACTTAGCTTTTGTATGCAAAGTTCCTGTAAAACCAACATTTGCATATATTTGTATTGCACCACCTGAATAAGCAGCATTATCAACGCCATATGCTTTATTCCCATAAAAAGTATTATTAGTAAAATATATTTTATCTACTACATCGCCATTACCAGAACCTTCAGTTTGAATTAAAATTGCTCCACCATCATCATAAGCTATATTATTAATAAATGAAGAATTTTTTATATCTAATTTAGCATCCTTCTTCATATTGAAAATATTGATTGCTCCACCATCATAAGTAGCTCTTTTATCTCCATCTGGTCCATTAGTACTATTGCCTTCAAATAATGATTCATTAATTGTGATTGTCCCTTTATTAAAACTGTTAAAGGATATGGCTCCACCACCACCACCATAAACTTTTGTGTTAACTGCTTTGTTTATATTATTTCTAAAGACAGTATTGTTTATTTCTAAATTAGCTGAAAAACCCTTGCCACCTATAGCACCACATTCATAAGCTGCTTGCAAGCCTGAGTTGTTTTCGATAGTTGAATAATTAATATCAGCATTAGAATTTGCTCCTAAGTATATTGCCGGACCAGCTGCTGCAGCAATATTATCATGTATATGGACTCTATTTAGTTCAGTTTTTGCATTGCCCGAAGTAGAAATATCTAATGCACCCATAGCATTAGCATTATAAAATTCCATTTCTTCCAATATCAATGTTCCATTTGAAGCTTTATTAGTCAGTAATCTTGTAGTTATATTATTACTTCCGTCCATCTTTAGATTCTTTATTGTCAAACTACCAGTTCCTGCACCTTCAACTTTAATACTACCTGCATTCCAAACTTTATTTCCACCATCAATAGTAACATTTACATTTGCTACTGTAAGCGTTGCATTAGCAAATGTAAATCCATCTGCTAGTGTAATTACATCACCTTCAACCGCACTATTTATAGCATCTTGTAGTCCAGCTACGTCACCCACTTCTTTGTCTGCTGCTTTTACACTAGTTGGAAATACCATTACTGTTGTAAATAGTATAACCAATGCTAAAAATACATTAAGATTTTTATTGTTCGTATAAATATTCAAAACCTTTTCCCCCTTATATAATAATGTCTATCGAATATTATACTACACTAAAGCGGTCTTTACTATTACAATCTCATTTTATTTTGACCATAAGTCATTTGTTTTCAATAAAAAACTGATCTCATTTTAGGAACATACCCTAAATACGAAATCAGTTTTAATTATTTTGCTATTTCTTTACCCATTTTTCCATAATATAATTATCATTTTGTCTAATATAATCATGTGTATTACTTGCTTCTACTATATCAAAATAGTACCATTGACCATACTCTAAGTCCACGAATTTTTTAATGCTGATATTTTCGAACCCAATTTGATTTACTCTTCTATCTAGCATCTTATTGGTCATTGCTGCCACTTCTGCTCTGGTAATATTGTTCATAGGTTTAAATGTTCCATCAGGATAACCTTCTATCCATTTTTTAGAATAGACTGCTCCAATGTTTCCACTAGCCCAATGAGTTTTTGAGTCATTGAAATGCGTATCTGCTTTTTCTAACCCTTTGAATCTAGCGATTACAGTTGCATATTCTGCTCTAGTGATTTTTTCTTCTGGTTTGAATTCGCCATCTTCATAACCTTCCATTAGATTGTTATCCGTAACATAAGAAATATGTTTAGCATACCAATCTGAATCCTTAACATCTGAATATGGTGTGGCTACTCCATAGTTTATCTCTGTAACGTCTGCGTGAAGTCTTGCTATAATCGCTGCTACTTCTCCACGAGTAATTTCACCTTGTGGCATTATTCTTCCATCTGGGTAGCCATTAATATATGCTTTGTGATTTTGTGTAGACTCTTCTGTTTCTTTATTCCAATCCCAAATTAAGAAATACATATTGTAATCGTCTTTTTCCCAAACAGCATATAGTGTAGTGTTCTCTTCGATTGTGAAAGTATCTCCAGCTACATATTGAACTTTTTCAGAGTATTTGTCTGTTGACCATCCTTTAAAGATATATCCTTCTTTTTCAAGGCCTTTTCCATAAAGAACTTCTACTGTATCTCCACTGTCATATTCTGTTTTATCAGTTGGAACATTTCCAGCTGTATGTCCATTTCCATCATAGATTACTTCATATTTTTGAATTTTACCCCAAACGGCATATAATTCTATATCTTCTTCTTCATATATTATTGTTTCTCCAAATGAATATTTTGCATCTGGCTCTAAAGCATCTGGGTCTTCTGACCAACCTATGATTACTAAATCATCTTTTTGTCCATTCAGATCTTTTATTCCATCTACTATGACTCCTTCGTTACCATTTCCTCCGACTGAATAGTATTTGGTTATTTTATCTGCAATTTCATTGTTCGTTTCATTAGTTTTTTCGTCTTTTTCATAATAAAAAGTACCATCATACTCATTATCACCAAGTTCAGCTAATGCAAATTCTCCACCGTTTGCATAATATACTATATTACTGATTTCTACAGCTCCATAGTCTTGATATCTTGGAAAATCTCTTTGGTCAACAAATGGATCTGGTTTTTCTGTCCCATCATATCCATTATCGGCTATTCCTCCAGGCTTAATCATTATTGTTTGTACTGGCTCAGGAAGATAACCAGCTTTTACTTTTGAACCATTAGTTGATAATTTAGGTTCAGTAACTCCAAATATATCTTTAGGCGAATAAACTGGGTCCGCACCTTTATCCACATTTATAACATTTGCTTTTCCTTCACCTGCTTGAGTCGTTGTATAATTTGAAAGGTCTTTATAATTAGATGCATTATTTATCTCACTATTTTTACCATAGACCTTATTCCCTATAAAAAGTGAGTCATTTCTTGTAACTGCAGCCATTGAAAATGTCCCTGCGCCGCTAAGTCCAATTGCCCCACCTCTTTGTTCTGTTGTCGATGATAAATTTCCAGCTTCATTTCCAACAAATGTAGAGGAAAGTACATTATTTGTCATTTTTGATGAGCCACCATTTTTGAAAAACTGAATAGCTCCACCTGCATAATTTGCTCCATCTAATCCATATGCTTTGTTGTTAAAAAATGTAGAATTTGTTATTTGTGTAGTAAGTCCAGGATTTCCAGTTCCTTGAATCATCATAGCTCCACCGTCGTCATATGCAATATTATTCACGAAAGTTGAACCAGTTACATTAAAAGTCGCTCCATCACGACCATCTAAAATATATATTGCTCCACCATCATAAGTGCTTTTCATATTACCATTTTCACCATTAGTATGATTTCCATCAAATATTGAATTTTCTATATTTAAGTTTCCATAGAAGTAGTGAAGTGCCATAGCACCACCACCACCGCCAACAACACCAGTATTAACGGTTTTGTTAATATTATTTCTAAACACAGAATTGCATATATTTAAATTACCTTTATAGTTCTTTGAAGAAATCGATCCAGTTTCATATCCTCCACCAGTTCCTGTATTATTCTCAATGGTGGAATTAGTTATGTCTACATTGGAATTTTGACCGAGCCAAATTGCTGGTGCTGTGTTTTCTCCAATATTATCATGTATCCAAACTTTCCTTAGCTCTGTTTTAGCATCTCTACCTGTATCTATCTTCATTGCACCAAATTGCTTTGATCCAGTAATCTCCACATTTTCAAATAGCACATTTCCTTTACTGTTCTTAACAGTAATGATTGCATTATCTATATTAGTTCCATCATATTTCAGATTCTTAATAGTTAAATTTCCAGTTCCTTCTCCACTAATAGTAGTAGAACCACTATCCCAAATGTTATTATTTCCATCAATAATGACATTTACATTGGGCATTTCCAATTCTATATCACCAAACACAAAATCTTCTCCCAATACAATGATTTCACCATCTATTGCTGCCTCTAAAGCACTTTTTAACTCCTCTACATTACTTACTGCATTATTTTCTGCATTAATGGCTATTGGTGTCATAATAATAATAAACACCGCCATTAACGCAATAAACAATGATGAGTGTCTTATCATTTTTGTGACTCTCTCCATTAAAACTTCCTCCTTATTTGTTAATTCTTTACTATACTTATTTGATGTCTATATGGACTTCTTATTATATCATAATATCTTATGAATACAAAATGAATTTGCTCGTAAAAAAAGACACAGTGGTTAAATTCCACTATGTCTTTAATCTATAAACATTATTTCCAATTTTCCATTATTGAATTTTCACTTTGTCGAATATAACTGTGAGTATTACTTGCTTCTACCATATCAAAATAATACCAAGAACCATATTCTAAATCAATGAATTTATTTATACTAGCATCGTGTAGACCTTCGTTATTGACACTTCTGTCTAACATTTTATTAGTCATTGATGCTACTTCTGCTCTAGTTATATTATTCATTGGCTTAAATGTTCCATCTGGATATCCACTTATCCATTCTTTTAAGTACACTGCGCCAATACTTCCACTAGCCCAATGGTCTTTTGAATCTTCAAAATATGTTTCTGACTTCTCTAGCCCTTTGAATCTGGCTATTACAGTTGCGTATTCTCCTCTGGTTATCTTTTCCTGTGGTTTAAACGTTTCATCTTCATAACCTTCCATCAAACCTTTATCGCTAACATATGAAATATATTTTGAGTACCAATCTGAATCATTAACATCAGAATATGATGTTCTTACATCGTATTCTAATTCAACTACATCTGCATGAAGTCTAGCAATAATAGCTGCTACTTCTCCACGAGTTATCTCTCCTTCTGGCATTATTCTTCCATCAGGATAACCGTTAATATATGCCTTATGTTCATAGACATCAAGAGTAATTCCATTATCAAATGAGTCTTCATTCCAATTCCATATCAGAAAACTCATATCACTTTCAGATTTTTCCCATATTGCATATACTGTAGTATCTCTCTTGATTTGAAAGCTATTGATTCTATTCCCGTCCCTAGACAATGACCATCCAACAAATTTATAACCTTCTTTATTTAGATTTCCTGGATTTCCTTCTAAATACACTTCGTCATCCAAAGAGTATTCTCTATTATCCATAGGCACTGTTCCAGATGTACTACCATTGCCATCATATGTAACAGAGTATTTTCCGTCTACTGGAAGTTCTTCTTTATACCATATTGCATATAATGTAGCATTAAATGTTAAATTGGCTGTATCATTAGGTCTATAAAACATTCCACTTCCGTCTGGCTCCACATTCCACGCAATGAATCGATGCCCTTCTTTTTCCATATCCATAATATCTAAAATAGTTATTTCCGTATCGTAAATATAAGGAGAATCACCATCTACTGGTGGATTTCCAGAAGTATGTCCATTGCCATCATACTTTATAGTAACTCTTTCAATTTCTTTCCACTCAGCATACAGTGTAATGTCTTCATTTACAGTGATTTCATCCCAACAATCATAATGAGTCCCTGATCCATCTGCTTTAGTATTCCAGCCTATAAATTCGTAATTTTCTCTAACTAGTTCATCACCATCTAATATTATCGCTTCCATATTTTCATAATACTTATTATTATCAACTGGAACTTTTCCTCCTCCACCGTTTTTATGATAAGTAATTCTGAAATTTGCATCTTCTTTCCATTGTGCATAAAGTGTGGTGTTTTCAGTAATTTTAAAGGTACTGCCTACAGGATAATCTTCTCCAGTTCCATCTTGCCACCCTATAAATTCATGGTGAGCTTTTACAAATCCATCTTCATTAGATAGTACAGTTACTGAAGCATCTGGAGCATATTCATTTTCATCCCTAACAGAACCTGAACTTTCACCATTACCGTCATATATTACGCTAAATGGTATACGCCACGATGCATATAATGTAGTATCTTCAGTGATTTCAAAAGTACTGTCTACAGCATGGTCAATCCCACTTCCATTTGCTTCAGTATTCCATCCCACAAACATATATCCAGATTTTTCTAAATCATTTCCGTCTAGAATCTTAACTTGTGTGCCTTTTTTATAAGGCGAGTTTGAATCTGTCGGTGCTTCTCCACTAGTGCTTCCATTAGGGTAATAGTCTATACTAAATTCTTCATCTGCCCAAACTGCATAAAGAATTAGATTGTCTTCTGAATAATTAATATCTTTTCCTACTGCATATTTTTCGTCTGGTTTTTCAGCCTCTCTATCAGTAGACCAACCTTTAAATTTCTTACCTTCGTTATTTACCAATCCGATTGATTCAGCATTTGGAATGGAAGTTGTTCCTCCTATATTGCCTATTGTATAGTATTCGATTATCGAATATTTATTGTTGGTCACATAGTATTGTTCACCTACATATTTAGGAAGTTCTTTTATCTCATAAACACCTTTGTTTGAGTGATATTTGATCCAAGACATTTCTACTGCCCCTTGGTCTTTATATCTGGAACTTCCTCTTTGATCATTATCAGGAACTTTAGCTGTTCCACTATATGAATTATCAGCTATCCCTTCAGGTTTTATAGGTAAAGTTTTTACAATCTCATCTTTATACCCTGCAACTATATTTGATTGATTTTCTGAAAGAAATGGTTTATCAACTCCCATTACCTCCTTAATTGAATACTTTGGTGTTGCTCCTTTATCAACATTTATAACATTCGCTTTACCTTCCTGCACAGTTGTATAATTGGATAAATCTTTATAGTTTGAAACCTCATTTATTTTTCCATCTGCACCATAGACACTATTTCCCACAAATAGTGAATTATTTCTCGTTACTGCTGCTGTTGCAAAAGTTCCTGCCCCACTTAGTCCAATGGCTCCCCCTCTTTGTTCTGTAGTAGATTTTTCACTGCCTGATGTATTCCTAAAGAATGTAGAGGATAAAATGGTATTGACATACTTTGAAGACCCACCATTTTTAAAGTACTGAATCGCACCACCAGCATAGTCATCATTGGCTAATCCATATGCTTTATTATTATAAAAAGTACTATTGGTTATAGTTGTCGTAAGCCCTGGATTTCCCGTTACTTGAAACATTATTGCTCCACCGTCATCATAGGCAATATTATTTGAGAAGGTTGAACTTTTAATATCTACTGTTGCACCATCACGTCCATCTAATATATATATTGCTCCACCATCTGAAGTCTTACTTATATTATGACTAGATGAATTCCCATCAAATATACTTTCAATGATTTTTAAATTCCCTCGTAAGTAGTGAAAAGCTATTGCTCCACCACCACCACCTAATGTTCCTGTGTTAAAGCTATTATTAGTATTCTTTCTAAATACAGAATTGTTTATATTCAAATTTCCTCTATAATTCTTCGACGATATTGCTCCCGTAGCATCCCCACCACCATTACCGATATTATTAGATATAGTTGAGTTGTTTATGTCTACATTTGCAAATTCTCCTAATGAAATAGCTGGTGCAGTATTTGTTGCAGTGTTATCATGAATAAATACTCTATTAAGCTCTATACTAGTATCAACACTAGTCTCTATTTTCATTGCTCCTTTTTGTGAATTATAGATTTCTACATTCTCTAATATGGTTTTTCCATTTTCAGTATTAATAGTTATCACATTATCATCAATGCTTGCACCATCATACTTAATATTCTTTATAGTAATGCTACCTTTATTATTCCCAGTAATCACAGTAGCGCCGTTATTCCAAACTTTTCCTCCCCCATCAATAGTTACATTGACTTTAGGAGTTTCTACATTGAAATCATTAAACACAAAAGTGTCGCTCAAATAAATATTGTCACCTTCTTGAGCACTATTTACAGCATCCACTAATTCTATAACTGTATTTACTTCAACAGTTCTATTAGCACTAATAATATTTGGTGTCATAATAGTAATAAAAACAGCCATTAACAAAGATACTAGCAGATATCTTTTCTCCTCAGTTTTTATTTTCATATAATCGCCCTCCTAATTATTATTTTATCATACTACTATATATTTCAACTATACATTATATCATATTTATATTAGCTGGAAAACTCTTGTAGTTCTCAATAAATGCTTTTTATTGTCTAAATATACATAAATCTATTATATCGTTTTAAAACCCCTAAGTCCTTATTGGATTTAGGGGTTTATCATAGTCATCAATATATAAACTAAGTATTTACTCACTATTTATTTAATATTTATTCATAAATAGCAAATTTATTAAACTAATCAATTAACTTTCTTCACACAAATCATCTATTATTGAGTCTAGGATGAAGTTAAATACTTTTATCTGTTCTGCTTCATTTTTTTCGTCTGCATTTATTGTAAGAATCATAGCTGACAAAACTGAAAACAGAAACTCTTTATCCACAAGTAGTTTTAGATCTAAACGGTCCACTAAATAATCAGAGTAATTTCTATTATCATCAGCAATTTCTTTTCTTTGCTCTTCTGACAGTTTGTTCATTAACATCATAAAGTCAGGACTAGTTAAATCCATTAAGAAGTTATTGTAAGCATACTCATAAAATATATGTTTTATTCCCTTTACATATCCATCTCTATTAGGTTCTTTAGTTATCATTCTTTCAACTTCTCTACGCACTCTTTTTCTAGAACTGAAAATCGTTTCGTAAAAAAGTATTTCCTTACTTTCAAATATTGAATAGAAAGTTCCTATTGATACATTTGCTTTTGTAGTAAGCGATTTAACACTTGTTTTTTGGTAGCCATTTCTAGCCCAACTCTCCTCACAAAGTATGCATAATAATTCTTTAATTCTTATTCTATCTTCTTCTGTAAAAGCTTTTTGTCTTATTTTCATACTTCTCCTTTCTTAAAATATATGCAACGATTATTCACTCATACAGTATACATGTTTTATTTATTCAGGTCAATACATTTATACCAAATCTAGTATAGATTAGAAGTAATATACTTCATAAATCAATCTATTTTACATATTAACCAGCTAAATAATCCAATTTTTGCATATATTTAATTCCGTGGTTCCACAATTTAAATCGCTAAAATAACCTAATCTTATTCTTTAAGATATTAATTATTCACTTTTATAGTTAGTGTAACGACAGTCTCTACATGTGGTGTCATAGGGAACATATCAAAACTTTGCACGTCTATTAATTCATAATTACCCAATAATACATCCAAATCTCTTGCTAAAGTCGTTGGGTTGCAACTTACATATACAATGTTTTTAGGTTTAACTTCTAGTAATGAATCTAATACTTTTGAATCACAACCAGATCTAGGAGGGTCTATAATCACTTTATCATACACTCTGATATCTTTAATTGCATCCCCAATATCACCTAGTATAAATTCAGTATTATCTATTCCATTGAGGAATGCATTAGTTTTTGCATCAGCTATTGCTGACTCAGATAGTTCAATTCCAAATACACTCTTTGCTTCTTTAGAAACCATCATGCTAATAGTTCCTATTACACAGTATCCATCAACTATCCTATCTTCACTTTTTATATCCAATTGACTTACGGCATAATTGTACATCTTTGCTGTTTGTTCTCTATTAACTTGAAAAAATGAATTAGGAGATATTAGGAACTTATATCCATTTATCTCATCATAAAAATCTTCTCCATATAATTTAATGAACTTTTTGCCGTAATGATACCTAGGATTTGTATTGATATTGTGATATATAACTTCTACATCACACTCTATTAAATCTTCCAAAATATCCAATATTTCTAATTCAACATTTTTATCAGTAACTAGTATAAGCATTTTCTTACCAAGAAAATTATCTCTAATTCCTATCATTTTTAGTTTTTTTACTAGTTTCGAGGATTTCAAAACACCGACTATATTCATAGTACCTTTTGGTTCGTAATATTCACGTTCAATTTCAACAACATCGTTTGAACTCTTTTTCATATAGCCTATCCTACCATTTTTAACGCTTAATTGAATATTGTTCCTATAGTTATCACAATTATCCATACCAATAATCTGGTTAACTTCTACACCTTTTAGTCTTGTAAATTTTTCAATATTCTTCTTAACTAAGCTCTCCTTATACTCTTTTTGAGCTTCATAAGCATAATTCCATAGGCTAAACCCTCCTATTTGAGATAAATAATTTGATTCTTCCATTATTCTATTTTCAGAAGGTTTAATTATCTCTATTAGTTTGCCTATGCCATAATTTTTCTTAAGTTTAATGATTTCCGTCTTTACGATATCGCCAATTAGCGCTCCATCTACAAAAACTATGAAATCATCAATTTTCCCAACGCCTTGGCCATCATGAGAAAAATCTACTATACTAACTTCTAAATATTCACCAATTTTATACATCTCATCCCTACTTTTCTATTATTTAACCTATTTACTATTATAATACAAATAGCTCATTTTGTAATTAATATATACTTCGAATATTTATTAATAATTTTGATATCAATATAAGTTAGAAAGACTAAAAATGGGTAAATCATTTATGATAGATATTTTACCATTTAGATTGTTAAATGACAAGCGAAAGTGGTGCATTTTAGGATACCGAAGGTATTTTTTTCTGTAGTTGATTAAATTTAGGAGGTGTTTATTGTGAAAAAAGAAGGTTTTTTTAGTAGTTTATTATTCAAATTAGTAATTGCAATTATCTTGGGAATCGGAATCGGATTAATTGCAAACGAGTCAGTAATTATGGTAATCGATGTAGTTAAAAATACATTGGGAGGGCTTATTAGCTATGTTGTGCCATTAATTATTTTAGGTTTTATTGCTCCTGCGATAGTAAGTTTAAAAGAAAGTGCAGGCAGAATACTATCAACAACTTTAATTATTTGTTACGCATCCTCTGTTGGTGCAGCTATTTTTAGTATGTTTGCAGGGTACGCAATTATACCACATCTAAATATTGCTACAAATGTTGGTGCTGGTAAAGAACTACCTGAAGCTATTTTCAGTTTGTCTATTGATCCAATTATGCCAGTTATGACAGCATTAATAACTGCAATATTAATAGGTTTAGCAGTTATTTGGACTAAATCTGAAGCTTGGGAGAAACTATTACTAGAATTCAACAATATCGTTTTAGCCATAGTAAATAAAGTTGTTATAGCATTATTGCCACTATACATAGCTACATCCTTTGCAGTTTTAGGTTATCAAGGTACAATCCTTAACGAATTACCTGTTTTCTTAGCTGTAATCATTATAGTTATAATAGGACATTATATTTGGTTAGCACTACTTTATTCTATAGGTGGAGCTCTTTCTAAAACAAACCCTGTAGAAGTTTTAAAACACTACGGCCCGGCATATGTAACTGCATTAGGTACAATGTCCTCTGCAGCAACTCTTTCTGTTGCGCTTAATTCAGCAAGTAAAGCAAAAACATTAGATCCTAGAATAAGAGATTTTGTAATACCTCTATGTTCTAATACACATTTATGTGGTTCTGTACTGACAGAAACATTTTTCGTTATGGTCGTCTCACAAATACTATATGGAAAAATACCTCCAGTTTCCACTATGATAACTTTTGCTATGTTATTGGGTATATTTGCCATCGCAGCTCCTGGAGTCCCTGGAGGTACAGTTGTGGCTTCGCTAGGGCTAATTATATCTGTACTTGGGTTCGATGATACAGGAACTGCATTGATGCTTTCAATTTTTGCACTTCAAGACAGTTTCGGTACTGCTTGTAATATTACAGGCGATGGTGCCATAGCGCTTATGGTTACTGGCATTTTCAAAAAAGTTCCAGGTCGAGATGGAAATCCAGAATATCATCCAGAAATACAATAAAAATTAAGAGTGACTTAGTTGATTCTAAGTCACTCTTTTTATTTAAGTGTCGTTTTATATGGTCCAGGGACAATATCTCCCTCTTTATATAGTTTCCCTACTGCTCTCTTAAAAGCAGATTTAGTAAGTCCGGTCATCTCTTTGATATCCTCTGGAGAAGATTTATCACCGATTCCAATCATTCCACCATTGTCTTCAAGTATATCTAAGATTATTTCAGAATCTTCGTTCATTTGTCTATATGCTTTTTCTCTTAAACTAAGGACTAATTTTCCGTCATCATTTACATTTTTTACTCTCGCTTCTATGGTTTCACCTAAATCAAAGATACCTTTTATTTCCTCTTTCGGAATCATTGCGTCGTACTCTTCGTCAACTGCAACAAAAATTCCATGCTCTCGATTTATACTGTAAATAGTACCTGTAACTATATCATCTTTTTTATATGGTGAATTGTCTTTCAATGAATTTCTTATCATCATAGACGCTGCTAATCTATCAGTTTTATCTACATATATTCTCACTAGATAATTTTTGCCAACTTCTACACTTCCTATAGTTTCAGAAAATGGCATAAGTATGTCTCTTTCTAATCCAATATCCATAAATGCACCGATTTTAGTATTGCTCTTTACTTTTAAATGTACTAATTGCCCTACTTGCGCATATGGTTTCCTTACAGTAGAAATAAGTCTGTCTTCCGAATCTCTATATACGAAAACTGAAATTTTATCTCCTGGTTTTGAATTTGATGGGATTTCCTTAGTAGGAAGGAGTATATCCACATCATCTTTTTCTGCAGTATTTAAATATGCACCGGGTTTTGTGATTCTTTGAATTACAAGTTCTTGCATCTTTCCAACTTCTATCATTTTGTTCTCCTTTCATTTATTGAAAACTTCTCGTAGTCCTAATTACTCTTATTATATTCTATTAATCTATTTTATAAAACTAATTCACAATAATAATGCTATTCGCTCTTATACATCGCTAAATAAGTGTATCACAAATCGTTGATTTATCCAATAATAATCGTCTTTCTGTTAGATATTATTAAAATTCAAGAAAATGGATATATATAGATTAGAACGGAGGTTATGATATGAGAATTATTGAAAATATGTCTGATAATATGCTACTACTATTTAGAACAAATTCATGTGCGATTTGTGATATGATGACTGAAAAATTAGAGACTTTCCTAGAAGATAAAGATATTGATATAAGAATAGTTCAAATTAGTGAAGAACCAGCACTTAAGGGTCAGTATTTAGTGTTTACTGCTCCAACACTACTATATTTGAAAAACGGTGAAGAAGTATTTAGAGAAGCTGGCTTTTTCGACTTCAATAAATTAGAACGAATGCTTGAAAACGAGTTGAATCAAGGAAATTAAAAAACTTCGCTTAAATGCGAAGTTTTTCTTATCTTCTTGGATTTTTTGATCTCTCTACAGAAACTTTATTCCCTTTTATATGCTTATTATCAAGTTTTTTAATAGCTTGATCCGCTGCTTTACTCTCTACTTCTACAAATGTAAATTTGTCGTAGATTTCAATTTGCCCTACTTCTTTTGAAGTCAGCCCAGCATCATTACATAGTGCTGAAAGAATATGTCTTGGAGTTACTCCACTCTTTCTTCCAATATCTATATACAGTCTTGAAGAGTTAGACACTCTCTTGCTTCTTTTTTGTCCATCTCTTGCATCACGAGGATTTCTATCATTTCTATTACGATTTCTATCTTTGCCCTTGTTTTTATTGTTGTCTACACCGTCAATTTCAGTGTATTCATCAGATTTATTTTCTTGATTGAAAAGTTTTATTGCTGCAGCTGCAATTTCTTTTATTGCGATATCTTCAGTTTCTAAAACTTCTACAACTTCTAATTGTCTAGTTAAATCTTCTTCTTCAATAATTCTTCTAAGCTCATCAACTATTCTTGAGCTTTGTCTTTCTCTAATGTCTTTTAGTGTAGGAAGCGGTCTTCTTTCAATGTCAGTTTTCGTATATCTTTGAATTCCCATAAGTGTATTGAAATCCCTATTGGTTACGAAACTTATTGCTGTACCTTTTCTACCAGCCCTTGCTGTTCTTCCTATTCTATGAACATAGTACTCATTGTCCTGTGGCATATCGTAGTTCACTACTAAATCCACATCATCTACGTCAATTCCTCTTGCTGCAACGTCTGTAGCAACTAGTACTTCTATATTACCTTTTCTGAATTTATCCATTACAATATCTCTTTGAACTTGCTTCAAATCCCCATGAAGTCCATCAGCGAAATATCCTCTACCTTGTAGTTCTCCTGTTAATTCATCAACTTTTTTCTTAGTATTACAAAATACTACTGTTAATTTTGGATCGTATATGTCTAAAACTCTAGCAAGTACTTCAGTTTTTACACCAGATTTCAAGTCAAAATAAAATTGATTTACTTTTGGAACTGTAAGTTCTTTATTTACCACTTTTACAACTTCAGGATTCTTTTGATATCTCTTTGCAAAATCCATTATCTCTCTTGACATAGTTGCAGAGAAAAACAGTGATTGTCTCTCTTGTGGAACATCTTTTAATACTAGTTCAATATCATCTCTAAAACCCATATCGAACATTTCATCTGCTTCATCTAGAACAAACATCTGTATATTTCCAGTTTTAAGTGTTCTTCTGTTAATATGGTCAATTACTCTACCTGGTGTTCCAACTACTATCTGAACGCCTTTTTTAAGACCTCTTATCTGTCTTTCTATCGGTTGTCCACCATAGATTGGTAATACCATTACATCTCTCTTGTACTTTGCTAGCTTAGTTATTTCTTTTGATACTTGTATACAAAGTTCCCTAGTTGGACATAATACCATTGCTTGAATAGATTTGTCGTTAGGATTAACTTTTTCGACAATTGGAATACCAAAAGCAGCCGTCTTCCCCGTTCCTGTTTGCGCCTGACCGATTACATCCAGTCCTTCCATCAAATAAGGTATTGCTTGTGCTTGGATTGGCGATAATTCCTCAAATCCCATATCAGAAACAGCGTCGATTACCTCTTTTGACAGATTAATACTTTGAAATTTTTCTAATTTCATTAATAATTTTTCCATCCTTCCTTTTGTCTTTGCTTACTATACCACGTATCAGGGAAAATAACAAATGATTTTTTTGCATATTATAGTAGGAAATTGAAAAAAATAAAATCCGAAGAGTAAATTCTCCGGATTTTACACTACATTTATTTCATTTTAGAACGATGTCCAACCACCGTCAGCTACTACTATTGAGCCATTCATAAAACTTGCTTCATCACTTATAATAAACGCCATTACATTAGCAATTTCTTCTGGTTCAGCAAGTGCAGGTAAAACATCTACACCTTTCATAAGTTTTTGAAGTACACTCATGTCAGGGTCTCCAACTTTAGTTCCTATTTCAGTCTTTATTGAACCTGGAGCAATGGCATTACATCTGATACCTTGATCTGCATATGTTATTGCAATATTTTTAGTCATACCTACTACAGCGTGTTTACTAGCAACGTATGAAACTCCACCTCTACCACCGTATAGTCCACCTACTGATGCAGTGTTTAAAATATTGCCTTTGGTTTCTTGTTCCAGCATTATTGGAAGAATTTTCCTGATTAACTTCATAGGTCCAGTTACGTTTACATCAAAACATCTATCCCAAATTTCATCGGTTACATTTGTTACAGATTTATAATCGTCCAAAACACCTGCGTTATTAACTAATACATCTATCTTTCCATATTTATCTAAAACATATTTTATCATCTCATCTACTTTTGCATCATCTGTAACATCTAGAGCAACACCGTCTACTAGACCTGGCAAGTCTTTAGTTTCTTCTTCTAATTCCACTAATTTGTCTTGTCTTCTTGCAAGAGCTATTACCGTTCCGCCGTCTTGAGCGAATTTTATAGCTGCTGATTTACCTATTCCAGAGCTAGCACCTGTCAAAACTATTACTTTATCTTTTAATTTCATATCATATCCCTCCTCGGAAAATATATACCCCTTTAGCGATTTAAAATACTCAAGTTAATGCAATTTTACAATTTACTTTTCCTCAGCTTCACTCTTTAATAATCTTCTACATCGAAAACTCTATCTTTGTAATAGTATTTTCTATCTTCATCCGTTATTTCTCTTATAACCCTACAAGGATTCCCAACAGCGACTACGTCATTCGGTAAGTCACATGTGACAACACTCCCTGAACCAACTACTACATTATTTCCAATATTTACTCCTGGATTTACTACGACATTTCCTCCAAGCCATACATTATCGCCAATTGTGATCTTATGCCCACTTTCATAACCAGAATTTCTACTATCTGGATGAATTGGATGATTTGCTGCATAAATCGCCACATTTGGTCCAAACATTACATTATCACCTATAATAACTGGTGCAGTGTCAAGTATTACACAATTGAAATTTGTATAAAAATTTTCTCCAACATGAATGTTTTTGCCATAATCAGTAAAAAAAGGAATATTGACTTTCAATTTTTCACCAGTGCTCCCTAGTATTTCCCTTATAAGTCTATCTCTTTCCTCTATGTTTTCGGGCTCTAAATGATTGTATTTATGTAATAGCTTTTTGTTCTCTAGCCTTTCGTTTACCAACTGATTTGTAATATCGTCAGATCCTGGTTTATAAGGCAGTCCATTTAACATTCTCTCTCTTATGTTCATACTTCTTCTCCTAGTTTTTTCTTTAAGTCTCTGATATAAATTTTCTGTTCCATCTTCATGTTTATGGACATATATGACATCAATTCTGTTAATTTATCAGTCATCTCAATTTTTTTATAGATTTCTATAGTTGTCCCATCACTTTTTTCTTTAAGTTTAGCAACCCATTCGCCGGTAAATTTATCATGAAATATATTAAGTCTGTACTCTTCATAAGGAATTTTGTCCACTATAATAAATACAGTTTTATTCCCACTTTTATGGTATTCAATAAATTTTGTTTCATCTACGATTTCAATTTTTTCTAAATCACTACGCCAAGAATAGTCCTCCTTATTAGTTATTACTTCCCAAACACTTCGAGGACTAGATTTCAAATTAGCAAAAATATTGGCCTCTCTCATAATACACCTCCATTTATCCACTTGTTTCATTAGATTAATACCCAATATATAGAAAATAGTGACTGAAATTAATCAGTCACTATCTTTAATCTAATTTTAAGTTTTTCAATTGATCTGCCAATGAGTTTCCAAGATTTTCATCTTCTTGTTTCTTCATGTACTTTCTAGCATCTCCTCTACTCATCGTGTCTTTTTGCTTTGCCTTTCGTTTATTAAAGCTATCTAAACTCTCTCTATATCCGCAAGCACAGAAGAAAGTTTTTTTGTCGCCTTCTCCATATAGCTCCATTTTCTTCTTACACTCTGGACATCTAGCATTGGATAATGTAGAAATTGTCTTTCTATATCCACATTCTCTATCTTGACAAACTAGCATTTTTCTATTTTTAGAATTAACCTCCAACATCTTTTTACCACATTCTGGGCATTCTGTGTTGGTGATATTGTCATGAACAAATTTTTTGTCCTCACTTTTGATAGTTGCAATATTCTCTTTGGAAAAATCTTTAATCTCTTTCATAAAATCATCTGCTCTTAACTTACCATTTTCTATTTTTATAAGTTTTTGTTCCCACTCCCCAGTCAATTCAGGAGACTTCATTTCTACTGGTACTAAATCAAGCAATTGAGATCCTTTAGAAGTTATATATATGCTTTCTCCTTTTTTCTCTAATAGGAAAGAATTAAACAGCTTATCCATTATGTCTGCTCTAGTTGCTACTGTTCCAATTCCTCCAGTCTCAGTTAGTATTTTATTGATTTCTGCATCACCGGAATCAATATGTTTAGAAGGATTCTCCATTGCTTTCAAAAGAGTACCTTCTGTAAAATAACTTGGAGGAGTAGTATAGTTCTTTTGGAAATTTATTCTATTTATACTAAGAATTTCTCCAACACTTAACTTAGGAAGAGTATTTATAGACTCTTTTTCTTCATCTCTATATAGAGCTTTAAATCCACTATTAACGACAACTTTCCCCTTAGTATTAAATCTATGTCCGTTAATTTTCCCTTCAACTACAGTTTCCAAATACTCTTCAGGCTCCATAAGTACTGATAAAAACCTCTTTACTACCAAGTCATATATTTTTCTTTCACCATTAGTAAAATCTGAAAGATACGGTTTTTCTTCTGTAGGAATTATTGCATGATGATCAGATACTTTACTTGAATTTACATAATTGCTATTCTTCACTATTTTCTTCTTCAATAATTCTTGAGCATATTCTTTATACGAACCAACACTTACTGCTCTCAACCTTTCTGGGATAGTAGCCACTATATCATCTGTTAGATACCTGCTATCAGTCCTCGGATAAGTTAGAACTTTATGTCTCTCGTACAGATTTTGCATTATATTCAGTGTTTCTTTTGTTGAAAACCCAAACATTCTATTTGCATCAGCTTGAAGTGTCGTTAAATCATATAGTCTATCGGGGTATGATTTCTTTTTACTTGAATCTACCTTTTCTACTTTTAGGTCTTTACCTTTTGTTTCGCTCATTACTTTATCAAGAACATCTCTATTAAAAACTCTAGTGGAATTATTGGAATCTCTATAATTGAATTTAACTCCATTAGCTAATGCTTCTATTTCATAATACTCTTTAGGTCTAAAGCTCTTGATCTGATCTTCTCTTTCTTTTACGATTGCAAGTGTTGGAGTTTGAACTCTACCACAAGAAAGAGGTGTATTATATTTCAAAGTCAGCGCTCTCGTCGCATTAATTCCAACTATCCAGTCTGCTTCCGCTCTAGATTTAGCAGATCTATACAGATTGTCATATTCTTTGGAAGATTTCAATTTGTTGAACCCTTCCCTTATTGCTTTATCTGTTACAGAAGAAATCCACAGTCTCTTCATTGGTTTTTTAGTTCCCGCTTCTTCAATAATCCAACGAGCAACTAATTCTCCTTCTCTACCAGCATCAGTTGCAATTATTATTTCATCAACATCTTTTCTGTTCAGAAGAAATTTTACAGTATTGAATTGTTTTCTAGTATTAGGTATTACGACTAATTTAGTTTTATCAGGAATAAGTGGTAAGTGTTCCATCTTCCATTCGCTATATTCTTTTTTATACTGTTCAGGAGTTGCCAGAGTGACAAGATGTCCAAGACCCCATGTCACTATATATTTATCGCCTTCCATAAATCCGTTGTTAGATTTATTAGCTTTTAATACTCTTGCTATCTCTCTACCAACAGATGGTTTTTCTGCTAATACAACTATTTTTGCCATTTTATCATTCCTTTATAATTAAAGACCTCAATTATAATTGAGGTCTTTTTTATTCTGTGCCTTCTTCAGTCTCTGTAACTTGAGGACCTACTAATACAATTCTATCCCTTACTGGATAATAATCCGAAGAATAAAGCTCTCTTGAAACAACTTCCCCATTTACTTTCTTAACTTTATAAGTCTTGTATTTATATCCATTATTCCCTTTTTGTTCAACTCCATAAGCTCCTTCAGGTAAAGAAGGATCATATTTTTCTTTAACTCCTCTAGGTATCTCTTCAACCATTTCTGTTTCTAATTCTATCACATAATCCTTTGCTGTAGTATCTCCATAAATCGAAAACAATATTTCAGATCCATTTTCTTCAGCATGGATATATATTGGAAAATCATAATTATTCTTGAATTTCAAATCTAAAAGTCCTGATGCAACTGCCGCATCTGTTCCTCTTTTTACATAGGCAACTGGCCTAGAGTGATTACGTCTTTCAACTACTTCTAAATCTGCTTTAGTTATGGCATTGTATAGTGTCGTTGAAACTTGACAGACCCCTCCACCTACTCCAGAGTCAAATTCGCCGTTAATAATCACAGTTGCGTTTTTATAACCGGTAGCTTCACTAATATCTCCAAGCGATTCGTTAAATGAGAATATTTCACCTGGCAAAATTATCGTCCCCGAAATTCTCGATGCCGCTAGAGCAATATTATCTTTTCTATTTTGAACGCTACCACTGTATTCAGTACTAAATTCTCCTAATTTGCCATTTATCTTTTCAAAGCTATCAATCTTTACCTCAGCAACAGTACGGTCAACTGGTAATTCAACCACATCGTTATTGGAAATATTTGCATTGATATACTCTTTTGCAATAGTTCCATTTAACTTTATCCCATCCTGTTCAGGCTCTTTTTTAAACTCTCCATTAAAAATTGATATCTTAGCGTTTATCGGTTCTCTATTTATATCTTGCGCCATAGTTTCAACGGCAATTTCAAGCTTTTCGCTATTAAATTTCTCTTTTATCTCCACTTCTTCACTATTGGATTTAAGACCTATGACTTTAGATAGTCGAATGACAGGATTACCTTCACGTCCTATCATATAAGCTTCTTCAATAGCATCTTTAACATCTGCTTCATAGCCTAAAACAGAGTAAGGAAAAGAAAAGTGTATTTCTTCGTATCTTAATTCCATATTAGAATTAGCTTTATCTACAATATGTTGTTTTAAACTTTCATGAGCTGCTTCTTTCGTCATATTTCCAACATCAACACCATCAATAGTTACCCCTGGATATATGAATTCAGTATTAACAGTTCCATCATAATAATTATATAATGCCAGTCCAAGAACTGAGGATATGACCATAATAATTATTAGAATAATACCTATTTTCTTCATTTCTTGTTATTCCCCTTATAATAATTGCAATATTCCGTTATAGGACACTGTTCACATAATGGCTTCCTTGCCTTACACATCCTCCTGCCATGAAATATGATTATATGATGAGCTTTCGTCCACATATCCTTGTCTATCATTCTCATTAATTGCTTTTCAGTTTCTAACACATCATCGCTTTTTGCAATTCCAATTCTATTGGATACCCTAAAAACATGAGTATCTACCGCAATAGCAGGTACATCAAAAGAATTACTAGCCACTACATTTGCAGTCTTTCTTCCAACACCGGGTAACTCCATTAATTCTTCTATAGTCTCTGGAACTTTGCCGTCAAATTTATCAATCAACATCTCACAAGCTCCAATTATATTTTTGCTCTTTGAATTGTAAAAGCCACAAGTTCTGATTCTTTCAGCCACTTTTTCTTGTCCTTCAAAAATATAGTCTTCAGGACTTTTCAAATCTTTAAACATCTCTTTTGTCACTTTATTGACCCTAACATCTGTACATTGTGCAGAAAGTATTGTTGCAATCAATAATTCAAAAGGATTAGTGTGATCTAGCTCCGCTTTGGCATCTGGGTATAAACCCTCTAGAATTCTAATAACTTCCATAGTCTGAACTTTTGTCAATCGCTTCATCTAATCACCTATACTTAACTTTCTATATCTATTTCAACTATTTCCACTCTATAATCACCATCAATAAACTCTATTACAGAATCAATAGTCTGATGATTTAGTTTCCTATCATTACTAACACACGCGAAACCAATTATCGCAAAATTATACATTTCTAGAGAATCAATTTCTGATATTGAGATATTATATCTATTCCTTAGTCTTTCTATTAAGCTTTTTACTATTTGTCGCTTTTCCTTTAGAGAAGAGACTTCAAAAAGTCTTAATTTTACAATTGCTGAACTAATATTCATTTTATCCCTCGCGAATAATTATAACATAAAAACTACTACCAATCTTTGCAAAATAGTTACTTTTTATGCTTTTCTTCAATTATTTTACAATTTCTTAATATCGTATTCTTCCCTCTCCAACTAAAAGCCATATGTCCATATTTCGCCTTAAACTCCCTATTACTCATTTCTTCTAATTCATTCTTAGAAATACTCATTACAGTATCATTAAATTCTTGATGTTTACTGTTTTTAACGGATTTATTCATCGGACACACTTCTTGACATATATCGCAACCATAAACATAGTCCATTTTATTTAATAGATCTAAGTCTACGTCACCTTTGCTTTGACTAATATAAGATAAACACCTATTTGGATTCAACTTATAATCATCATACAGTGCTTTAGTTGGGCAATTATCAATACATATTCTACAAGAACCACAGTCTTTCTCTATAGGTTTTGAATACTTATTAAACTCTAAATCTGTCAATATTATGCCCAAAAAAATGAACGAACCAAGCTCAGGATTTATGATATTTGTATTTTTCCCAAAATATCCAATTCCTGCTCTACTTGCCAATTCCCGTTCCACTAATGAAGATTTGTCTACCGAATATTGACAACTAAAACTTCTATCTTTATGCATAATGTCAATTAATTCTTTTATCCTACTCTCTAGTACATTGTGATAGTCACTACCAAAACTAGACCTGCTAAGCTTACACAAATCATTGGCATTATACACATAATCATTGGCATAACTAATAGCCACAACGATTATGCTCTTTACATCTTCAAAGCTAAGTTGTGGATTTATCCTTCTATTGATATCGGCATCTTCAAAAGATGACTCCATATCATGTGTTTTTCTATATTTCAAATAGTCTTCTATAGATTCTAAACTCTTTGATTCTATGACACCTATCTTGTCAATATTAGCTTTTTTACTTGATTCATACAACCAATTTAACATCTTATCACCATTTATGATACAAATTTTAAAATCATATTTGCAATTATAGGAAACAAACCTATTATCAATATCCTATTTCTAAAACTTTTTATAGGAGCTAAAATACTTCTCTCACTAGTATAATCCCATATTACAGAACAAATAGACATTAAGTATAACGACGAAGTTATACAAATTAGGATTATCGAATAATAATCAATTTTAGCCTCAAAGGACATTATTGCAAACATACTAATGAAAAATGTGAGAACACTTTCTACTAGAGGATTAATCGTTCTCTTAATCACTATATTTTTCGCATTATCACCTATATGCAAAGAAGTGGACGCATATTTCCCGTCTTCTATTGTACTACCTAAAGCTGAAAATATAATAGCACCTTTTTTAATAGTATTGTTCAGTTCTTTATCTATTGCACCTTTAGGAAATAAAAAAGCTGGGATTCCAATAGATGCTAATATAAACCATATAATAAAAGAAACTATCAAAGGTATAAAGTCATCACCTGAGCGTTTTCCCCAATTTGGAAAGTGGAAATAAGAAACTATATTTAGGACTGCTATTATTATAAATAACAAAGTATGAATATTAAAACTCACTTTACGTAGTTTGTTCATACGTAAACGCTCTTTACCTACAGGTTTCTCAGCCGTACTATTCATTGATTTCACTTCATCTTCCGACATTCCAATTAATCTGTTTAACTCACGAAGTTCAATCAAAATATTACTTCTATTTTCAATGTTCTCGCTATGAAAAGCCTTAGTGAAATAGGATGTGTCTATACCTGAAAAATCGGTAATACCCTTCTCTTCTTTAGTACTGATGTCTTCAACTACTGCTTTGAGTTCAATTACTATGTCTGAGTCAATTAGTCCAATTTCGTCTATTATTTTCCCACATTGTTCTCTTACTAAGAGAACATAATTTGAATTATTCATTAATGTATCACCTTTTACAACTAAATATCTTCATCTACTTTAAGAATTTCTCCTTATTTGAATTATATCATAGGCTATCTATATTCATTCATCAATATTATTTTCAACACCGAGTATATCTTTAGTCACACAAGTATACCATAAATTATGAAGACTTAATAAATAGATTCTCAAAAATCTCAATACTTAGAGTATGTAAAGCCAAGGTAAATATACCGTCATTTCTTTGTAAATAAGCGCCTTTCAGGGTTTTTAAATAAAATATAATGGTATAATATTCATAACACTTTATCTTAGTATAGTGTAAAATTAAATAGGAGGGATCTTTATGACGGAAAAACAAAAAACTGGTGGTTTTTTGGGATGGGTGGAGAGAGTAGGAAATAAAATTCCTCATCCTTTTATTCTATTCTTATCTCTAATGGTAATTATTGCAATTATTTCGTTTGTCGCAAGTTTAATGGGAGCTCAAACTATAAACCCTACAAACGGCGAAGAAGTAATAATTAAGAATATTTTATCAGGCGAAGGGATAACGTTTGCTCTAACCACAACAGTTAAAAACTTTACTGGATTTGCTCCACTTGGACTAGTTCTTACTATGACACTTGGAATTGGTATGGCTGAAGATGTTGGATTAATGTCTGCATTTATGAGAAAAACTATATTGGGAGTACCAGATAAGTTTGTAGTTTTCACAATAATGCTTATTGGTATCTGTGGTAATATCGCTTCTGACGCCGCTATTATAATAGTTCCAACATTAGCAGCAATGATTTATCTTTACATAGGCAAAAACCCTATTGCTGGAATTGCAATTGGATATGCTTCTACCACAGCTGGATTCAGTGCCAATTTATTCCCAGCAGGTACTGACGCACTTCTTGCAGGAATTACTAATGAGGCATCAGCAATAGTTGGCGCTCCTAATATTGAATTAACTGCAAACTGGTGGATAATGATTGTTTCAACATTTGTTTTAGCAATTACAGGTACTATAGTTAATAACAAAATTATAGAACCTAGACTAGGAAAATATCATGGTTCTCACGAAGTATCAAGAGAAAAAGTTAGCGAATTAGAATCTAAAGGCCTAAAAAACGCTGGAATCGCACTTTTAGTGTATATAGCAATAATAGTAGCTGCGTGTATTCCTCAAAGTAGTTTCTTTAGAAATGCTGAAACGGGTTCACTTCTTACTGGTTCTCCGTTGATGGCTAGTATAATTCCATTGATATTGCTTTTATTCATAACAGTAGCTATAGCTTATGGTAAAGCTGTTGGTGAAATCAAAAAAGCAGCTGATGTACCTAAAATAATGCAAGGTGCTATTGAAAAAATGGCTTCATTTATTGTTCTAGCTTTTATTATAGGACAATTTATAGCTTGGTTTAACTGGACAAATATGGGCTTATTCCTAGCAGTTACATTTGCAAATGCACTTTCTAGTGCAGGTTTCACAGGAATTCCATTGTTTGTAATGTATGTCCTACTTTGTACTTTTGTAAACTTATTTATAGGATCAGGATCAGCAAAATGGGCACTTCTTGCTCCAATTTTCGTTCCAATGATGTTCTTACTTGGATATCATCCAGCATGGACACAATTCCTATATAGAGTTGGAGACTCATGTACGAATGTTATTACACCATTATTCCCTTACTTCCCAATAATCCTTAGCTTTATTAACGATTATGATGAAGAAGCTGGAACTGGAACACTACTTAGTATAATGATCCCATATGCAGTAATCTTCTTAATAGTATGGACATTATTAGCAATAGTTTGGTATCTATTCATTCCTCTTCCATTGGGAACAGGTGGATTTATACACATCTAGACAAATTTATAAATTAGTAGACAAGTTTTTTAACATTGTAAATGGCTTGTCTACTAATTGTCATGCATTTTTTTGTTTACCCTCAATACTATCGTGGTATATATGACATAATACATTAATTAATTAATGTGTAATAATTTATGGGAGGGTTAAATATGACTGACAACAAACAAAAAACAGGCGGATTTTTAGGTTGGGTCGAACGAGTGGGGAATAAAATTCCTCATCCATTCATACTATTCTTAGCACTTATGATTATTATCGCCGTAATTTCATTTGGAGCAAACAAAATGGGCGCATCAACAATAAACCCAACTAATGGTGAAGAAGTTGCCATTAAAAATATTCTTTCCGGAGAAGGAATTGTATTTGCATTAACTACTGCAGTTAAAAACTTTACTGGATTTGCACCACTTGGATTAGTTCTTACTATGACACTTGGTATCGGTATGGCAGAAGATGTTGGACTAATGTCAGCATTTATGAGAAAAACTATACTGGGAGTTCCAGAGAAATTTGTAGTTTTCACAATAATGCTTATAGGTATTTGTGGTAATATAGCTTCTGATGCTGCTATTATCATAGTTCCTACATTGGCGGCAATGATTTATCTTTACATAGGAAAAAATCCTATAGCAGGTATTGCAATTGGATATGCTGCTACTACAGCTGGATTCAGTGCTAACTTAGTACCTGCTGGTACAGATGCATTGTTGCAAGGTATTACTAATGAAGCAATTGCTATCGTTGGTGGACCTGAAATTGACATCACAGCTAACTGGTACATAATGATAGTTTCAACATTCGTTCTAGCTATTGTAGGTACTATTGTAAACAACAAAATCGTTGAACCTAGACTTGGTAAATACCATGGTTCACACGAAGTATCAAGAGAAGAAGTTAGTGAATTAGAGTCTAAGGGACTTAAAAATGCGGGTATAGCTCTTATAGTTTATTTAGCAATTATTATAGCAGCTTGTATACCTCAAAGCAGTTTCTTTAGAAACCCTGAAACTGGTTCACTAATTACAGGATCGCCTTTAATGTCAAGTATCATTCCTTTGATATTAATGCTTTTCATCACTGTTGCTATTGCTTATGGTAAAACAGTTGGTGAAATTAAAAAAGCAGCAGATGTACCTAGAATAATGCAAGGAGCTATTGCGAAAATGGCATCTTTTATAGTTTTAGCATTCATAATAGGACAATTTATAGCTTGGTTTAACTGGACAAATATGGGTCTATTCCTAGCAGTTACTTTTGCAAATGCACTTTCAAGTGCAGGATTCACAGGAATTCCACTATTTGTACTTTATATACTACTATGTGCTTTCGTAAATATCTTTATAGGTTCAGGATCAGCAAAATGGGCACTACTTGCTCCAATTTTCGTTCCAATGATGTTCTTACTTGGTTATCACCCAGCATGGACACAATTCCTATATAGAGTTGGAGATTCAACTACAAATGTTATAACTCCATTATTCCCATACTTCCCTATAATCCTTAGCTTTATTAATGATTATGATGAAGAAGCAGGTACTGGTACTCTACTAAGTATGATGATTCCATATGCAGTAATTTTCTTAATAGTATGGATTATCTTAGCGATAGTTTGGTATCTATTTATACCTCTACCATTAGGAACAGGTGGATTTATACACATATAATTAATGGAGGAGATAAAATAAGATGAGTTTTAAAGAAGATATTAAATTGGTTTTAGATGATGTAATTGAGTTTAGAAGGGATTTACACATAAATCCAGAAAGATCATATCATGAAGTTCGTACTTCTAAGAGAGTAGCTGAAGAATTAGAAAAGCTGGGAATTGAATACGAAACTGATATTGGTGGCTATGGAGTCGTTGGATTGATAAAGGGAGATAGCGAAGGTAAAACTATTTTACTTAGAGCTGATATGGATGCTCTACCAATACATGAAGAAAATGACCTTCCTTTCTGTTCAACTGTTGATGGCGTAATGCATGCATGTGGACATGATGTTCATACTGCAATGTTACTCGGAGCTGCAAAAGTTTTAGTAAACCATAAAGATAAAATAAAGGGTAATATTAAACTTTGTTTCCAACCTGCAGAAGAATACAGTCCAACAGGTGGATCTCAATACATGATAGATGATGGCGTTCTAGAAAATCCTAAAGTAGATGCTGCAGTAGCACTACATGTTTGGAATTTTCCAGTAGGAACTGTTGCGCTTAGAGATGGAACTATGATGGCACAATCTGATAGACTGAACATTAAAGTTAAAGGAAAATCATCTCATGCATCCCAACCTCAAAATGGTATAGACGCAATCGTAGGTGCTGCTCATGTACTAACAGCACTTCAAACAGTAATTAGTAGAAATACTGATGCAATGGATTCTGCAGTAATTTCACTAGGTACAATAAGAGGTGGAGAAGTATATAATATAGTATGTGATGAAGTAACTCTTGAAGGAACTGTGAGAATTTTCAGTGAAGAAGTTGCTAGAAATATTAAACCTCAAATAGAAAGAGTAGTAACTAATGTTGCCGCTGGACTTGGATGTACAGCAGAATGTGAATATACTAGTGGTTATGCTATGACTGTTAATGACCATGAATTATTTACTAATGCAATACCTGTATTAGAGGAAAAACTAGGTGCTGAAAATGTAATAATTCCTGAAAGACCTGCATCTGGTGGAGAAGATTTCTCTGCATTTGGTAAATATGTACCATCACTATTCATTTGGCTAGGTATGGAGTCTGATAAAAACGAAGGAAGAAGAACACTTCATAATCCTAATCTTATAGTAGATGAAGACTGTATACCTGTAGGCATAGAAACACTAATTGAAGTAGCATTAGATTTCTTAAATAAATAATAATAAAGCTCTTATACTTGTGTATAAGAGCTTTATTATTATACTCTTTAACTATTAATTAGGTTTAATCACTTTACTTTTTGACTAACTTGTTTTATAAGAGGCTATAAACGTGATTATGTTAATCTAATTCATTAAATATCTTAATTGTATCTTTAAATGCGTTGACTCCTAATTCTAACACCTCTTCATCATAATCAAACCTATCATTATGATGAAGTGCTTCTAGTTTAGTACCAAATATATAATGGATAGATTTTCCACCATTTTCTTCCACTTTTTCCATCATATAACTGACATCTTCTGAGCCATTTATACTAGGTTTCATGACCACATTATATCCATACTCAATCATCTTTTCTCCTACATAATCTACAAATTCAGGATTTATAGTCATAAAAGCTGGAGCTGCACCAACCATCTCAATCTCGCTCTTTACATCATAACTTAGCGATGCACCGTCTACTACTTGAACTACTCTTTTTGAAAGCAATTCAGTTATTTCAGAGTTCTCACCTCTTACTTCTATTTGCATTTTAGCTTGACTAGGAATTACATTCCTACCAGTCCCAGCATTTAATGTTCCTACATTTAATCTACTCATACCAGCACCAGTTTGTGGAAGTGTATGTAAGTTAAGTGCACAACTACAGGCAGCTAATAAAGCATTTCTACCTTTTTCTGGTGAAGATCCTGAATGGGTAGGTATACCAAAATATTTAATATCGTATTTCATAGTTCCTAAAAACCCAATAGTTCCAACTCCAAGTTCGTTTTTAGTTTTTCCGGCTCCTATATGAGCTGACATAAAATAATCTACTTCATCCAATACACCTGCATCAGTTATACTTTTTCCACCACGTACTCCTTCTTCTGCAGGTTGAAATATTATTACATACTTCCCTTTCAGACTATTCTTGTTTTCCATAATATACTCTGCTATACCTATTCCAATCGCTATGTGAGCATCATGCCCACACGCATGACAAGCATTGTCATTTTTTGATCTAAAACCTAGTTTATTTGGTCTATGCTCTTCATCATCTGATTCTTTTAGATATATTGCATCGATATCCACTCTTATACCTATCGTTTTCCCAGGATTTCCTGTATCTAAATACGCTACGGCTCCTGTATAACCTTCAACTATTTCCTCAATATTAAAATCAACTTCAGGCAATATAATACTATCTAAATAATCATCATATTCCTCTTTTGATGGAACTCCTAATCTGTTAGTAGAATGGATTTTCTTGCCATAATCTACTGAATAGCCCATTTCCTTTAAATATTTTATTATATTTATTGTAGTTAATATCTCAAGCCAACCAGGTTCTGCAATCTTTCTAAATTCTCTTCTAATTTGTATTAGTTTTTCACTATTCATTTCAATATCTCCTTTCATACACCATTTTGCTAAAGCTAAATCTATAATCATTATAACCCTAAAAAACCAAAAGAGTTACTATTAAGTGACTCTTTTGGTTTTTAAACAATTTCAAAATCTATTAATCTAATTCATTATACAATTTTATAGTGTCAATAAACACATTAACACCAAACTCTAAAACTTCTTCACCATAGTCAAACTTATCGTTATGATGAGGAGCTTTTAATTTAGTTCCAAGTAAATAGTGAATTACTCTACCACCATTTTCTTCTACTTTCTCTAGCATATAGCTTACGTCCTCTGATGCACCTAAATTAGGTCTCATATGAGTCTTATATCCTTTTTCCCTCATTTTTTCCCCTACATAATCCACAAATTCTGGATGTATGGTATTAAATGCCGCTGCTGCTCCTACTTTTTCAATTCCATAGTCTACATCAAATGCAACTGCCGCTCCCTTTGCAACTTGTTCTGTTCTTTCAGATAGTAAATCAGTAATGGAACTATTTTCTCCTCTTACTTCCATTTTTAAAATTGCTTCACTAGGAACAACATTTCTTCCACTTCCTGCATTTAATACTCCTACATTTAATCTACTCATTCCAGCCCCAACTTGAGGAAGCGTATGAAGGTTCAATGCACAGCTACTTGCAGCTAATAAGGCGTTTCTCCCATTTTCAGGAGTTGTCCCTGCATGTGTAGGAACTCCATGGAATTTAATATCAAATTTAGTCGTTCCTAAAAACCCACCAGTTCCAACACCTAAAACCCCAGCTTCTTCATCCATTCCAATATGTGCCGACATGAAATAATCCACTTCATCTAGTATTCCTGCCTCAGTTATACTCTTAGCTCCACGAACTCCTTCTTCTGCTGGTTGAAATATTATTACGTACTTACCTTTTAAGCTATTTTTATTTGTCATGATATAATCTGCAATTCCTAGACCAATAGTAATGTGTCCATCATGTCCACATCCATGACAAGCAAAATCATTTTCTGACCTAAAACCAAGCTTATTTGGTATATGCTCAGGATCATTGGTCTCCTTTAAATAAAGAGCATCAATATCAACCCTAATTCCTATAGTTTTTCCTGGATTTTCAGTATCTAAATATGCAACTACTCCTGTATAGCCTTCAACTATTTCATCAATCTCAAATTCCACTTCTGGCAAAGTAATTCTGCTTAAATAGTCTTCGTATTCTTCCTTTGGCGGAACTCCCAATCTGTCTTCAGCATGAATACTCTTTCCATATTTAACTTCATATCCTAGTTCTTTCAAATACTCTATAATCTTTATTGTGGTTTGTATTTCAAGCCATCCTGGTTCAGCTATTTTCCTAAATTCTCTTCTTAAACCTATTAGTTTTTCTCGATCCATATCTACACCTCTCTCTTTTACCTTAATGCAACACTTAATTAAACTATACCCTAATGCATTTATGAGCAATCAGTTAACTAATTCCATGCTTTATACACAAAAAGCCACTATAATAGTGGCTAGTATTATTTATCAAATACTTCGTGATATCTGACTATTGATTCTTCAATTATTTTCTTAGCTTCTTCTACACCTAAAGTGCTTTCAATAGCTGTTGATTTGCCTTCTAATGCCTTATATACAGAGAAGAAATGAACCATCTCGTCAAAAATATGTTGTGGTAATTCATCGATGTCTTTGTATTTATTATAAGTAGGATCACCAAAAGGTATCGCAATTATCTTTTCATCTTTATATCCACTGTCTTCCATAACTATAACTCCAATAGGATATGCATCTACTAATGTCATAGGAAGTATGTTTTCAGATGAGATAATAAGTACATCTAGTGGGTCATCATCAGACGCAAAAGTCTTAGGAATAAAACCGTAGTTTGCAGGATAGTGAGTAGAAGTATATAAAATTCTATCCATCTTTAACATACCTGTATCCTTGTCTAATTCATATTTTACTTTACCACCTTTTTCAATTTCAATAACGCAAAGGAAGTCATCTGTTTTAATCCTATCGTCTGTTATATCGTGCCAAATATTCATTCTTTATCCTCCTGATTAATAATTATCTATTACTACTCTAGATCCATCTTCAAAACTAATCCTCCAAGCTGGTATTGCTCGTCCTCTTTCTGTTTTAGTAATATCTTCAACATAGCCTTGTTCTTCAGGATCGAAATAATAGCATACTTCAATTTCCTCTATGGTATTTCCATAGTACTTCTTTTTATCAATAAGTGAAAATAGTGCTTTTGATGCAGAACCAATATCTATTGGAGAATTCGTGTCATCTAGTACATTTATCCATAGCCTATCAAGTTTCACCACTCCGTCATCATTAACTGTAATATTAGTAAAAGATCTCTCAACCTTTATATTTTCGTAGACTTTGGAATACACTAATTCATAGCCATATTCTTCTTTTTTTATGGAGCTAAGTAACATATCATCTACAACAAATCTTTTTTCTGCCAAAAATTCACTTGCCTTTTGAACTGCTTCTTCACTACTTATGGTTACTGGTTTTCCAGAATCAAATTCCTTTTCATAAAGTAATCTCCTATCATTAATGATATTGATAGTTTCATCTTTATATTCAATATTTCTCCTTAAATCCTTAATACCATTTCCATCAAAAAAGTTCTTATTCATTTCATTTATATCAATTACCTCAAATTGCACATTTATAGCTGATAATGTTTCGACCTTATTAGGTATATCTGCATTAATGCCTATATCAACACTTTCCAAATACGATTTAGCATGTTCAATAGAGTCATTTTCAGACTTAACAGTATCTTCTTCTCGGTATATAATAGTAGCCAACACAATATTTACTACTATTAATATCCCTATTAATATAGTTTTCGCTTTTGACCAATCCATAATATTACCTTTCTAATAGTTTTTGTGCTGAAAAACAGTTGAAATAGTATTGTTTCCCAAAAATTACTATTTTCCACACTAATTCAAGTGGTTCTTCATCTACTGAATTATTATCTAAATACACTATTTGAGCTAAACTGATATTTTCTAAAGTTGTCTTTACTAAATTATCTAAACCACTTCCGTCATGTAATTTTTTTTCAGCTAATAAGCGCTTAAATAGTTCACCATTTTGAACAATTATATCTGTTAGTTCCATTGCATTTTCCATATTGTAAAACTTAACATCCGTTTCTTTAATAATTCTAAGCAATTGAACATAATTTTTAACATTACCATTATATACATCTATCTCAATGTAATTTGATAGTATTTCACTATCTAAATCTACTAGCAATCCATCTGCCAACATTCCAAACCCAAGTCTATATCCCTCATTACCATTTTCACCTATCATATCTAAACTTCTTAAATGGATTGATTTATTAAATCCTATTTTTTCGGATACGAAATCTACTGCTGTACTTATGGACTTAAAGAAGTTCAAATCTTTTGAGTCCACTAAATATGGCGCTGAATAGTTGATTTTTCCGTTCTCATTTAACGACACAGTCTTATTATCATATACATAAATTCTGTTTCCGTCCTCTTGAGTCAACGCTCTTACTGAATCTATCGACTTGTCTAAAAATCTGGATACAATATTATTAATATAAGGCTCGTCCAAATTTTCCATTACATTTTCAAAATATATCTTCCTTGCATTGAAATTGTGTATGTCTGGAATGAATATAGTATTCTCTACACCATACATTTCATTCATCGGATAGTATCTGTTATAAAGTTTCGCATTCATGATATTCGTCTGTTTTATATCATCTATAGATTTAACTAGCGCCTCTTTTTCTAAGCTAGTAAACTGTATTGCATAGTACAAGACATCGTCTGACAATACGATGAAATCATTGTCTCCAGTACTGATATACACTTTGTTTATTACTGGAATTATATCACTTAAATAATTGGCTTTTTTAATTCCTATAGAGTTTAATAGTGTTGACGTTCCTATCATATCATGAAACTTCAGTATGATAGATTCTTGATTTAGCATAATTGCATACTCTTTATTACTTATTTCAGTGAAAGATTTGATATCTTTCTTATCCTTAGTAAATATATCTTCTATAGTTATTAAGGAGCTTTTCCAAAGTCCACTTTCATTTACATCATAAACTATTGTATGCTCATCTATTCCAAAATTTATGACCATTTCTCTAGGAGAAACTATATCCTCCATTATATATCTCATTTCAAACAACTTCTCTTTTGAGACATCATCTTTTTTTGAAAGTATTGGAGATACGAACCAGATTTTACCAGCTAAGAAAATAGTCAGTATTGAAAGTCCAAAAAGGAGACCTGTTTTTAACTTCTCTTTCATCTCACAACACCTTCATTCATTTTAGGCAATGTAATCGTGATTTCGGTTCCAATATTTGGAGTGGATTTAAGTCTAATAGTGCCTCCAAGTTCTTCAACTAAGCCTCTTGCTATCGAAAGCCCTAAGCCAGTTCCACCTTCTTTTCTAGAACGTCCTTTTTCCACTCTATAAAATCTCTCGAATATTCTCTTTTGGTCCTTATATGGAATCCCTATACCATTATCTTTTACTGCAATTTGCACTGTATTTTTAAACTCCATCATCTCTATGGAGATATTTCCTTTTTCCTCAGTGTACTTCATCGCATTACCTATTATATTCATAAAGATTCTCTCTAAAGCATTTCTGTCAGAGAAAATGATAGTGTCTTCTTTATAGGATTTAAATTCCACACTTTGGTTCTTCTCATTTCTAATCAATTCCAAACTAGCTAAAGTCTGTTTTATCAATGCATTTAAGTTTACTTCGTCATATTCCCAATTAGTGTATTTATAGTCAATATTAGAAAGATCAAGTAAATCTTTCACTATTATTGACATTCTGTCGCTCTCTCTATTTATAGTTTTAAGAAATGTCTTAGATAGTTCTTCATCTATATCAGAATCTAGAAGTGTCTCAGTATAGGTCTTAATCGTAGTAATAGGAGTTTTTAATTCATGTGACACATTGGCAACGAATTCTTTTCTCATATCATCTAATTTATGCTCTTTCGTTATATCTTGGAACACTATGATAATACCTGATGCATGTCCATAGTCATCAAGATATGGTGCATATTTTATATTGTAGAATCTATCATTTAATTCTATTGATGCAGTACCTTCTAAAGTTGAAATCTTATTGTAGTCTAATTCATTAATATTCAGTTTCGATAGGTTTTGAGTAGAGCCAATTTTTATATCTATATCGCTCAATTGAAGTAATTCTTTTGCAATAGAGTTTGCATGAATAAGTCTATTACTTGAATCTATTGCGATTACACCCTCTGCCATATAATTAAATATGGTATTTAGTTTTGATCTCTCCACGTCCATACTCGCTATAGTATGGTCTAGCTCTTCTGTTAGATAGTTGAACATTGAGCCTAATTTTCCTATCTCATCATCACTTTTTACATCTACTCTTTGGTGAAAGTTTCCCAGTGCCATTTCTTCAGCTTGTTTTGTTACATCAGAAATAGGACCAGTTATGGAACTGGCTAATGCAAAGCCTAAGATAACGGTGGTCACCAATGCTATAAGAGTTGCGTTGCTAAGTATAATCTTTGCAGAATTCAACATATTATAGACATTATCTAGTGCCACAATGGTGTAAATAACTCCTTGAATATCCCCTTCACCATTTTCTACGGGATAGGTTATATGAATTACTTTAGATTCATCTTCTCTAGACTCGACTAAATTTTTACCCATTTCACCATTGAATCCATTTATTATCATCATAGGATCTAAACCCTTGTATTCAAGAGCATTTTTATCTTTAATCGCTTCTCTTGTGCTAATATTAGACGCAATTATTATAGGCATATCTTCATTGTAAATCATAAACCATTGTTCATTGGAGCCCAGTCTACTTTCATCTAAAGTAGTTTGAACTTTTTCACTTTCTTCCAGCCAGTCAGAGTTAGAAATTATCTCAGACGATTCGCTTATAGTCCTTATAGACTCTATGTTCTTTGCACCGATATCTTCAATCTGAGTAGTTTCAAGTTTCTTAATAATGAAAACTCCAACTATCGCCATTATTCCAAGAACAAGCACAAAGTAAATAGTCACAAATCTAAGCTTTATACTCTTAAACAATTGTTTTACCCCCCAAAGTAATAGCCTACTCCTCTTTTGGTCAAGATATATTTAAATTCACCATCTACATCCTCTATTTTTTCTCTGAGTCTTCTAACTGTTACATCGACAGTTCTTATATCACCAAAATATTCATAGCCCCATACTTCTTTTAGAAGTTCTTCACGAGAGAAAACTTGATCTTTTCTTGATGCCAAGTATTTTAACAGTTCAAACTCTCTAAGAGTAAGTTCTACTATCTCTCCATTTTTCTTAACTTCGTATTTATTTAAGTCTATCTCTAGTCCAGCGTGCTCTATAGTATCTACTACATAGTCTTGACTAGACAATTCAATTCTTCTAAGGTTCGCCTTTACTCTTGCTATCAACTCTTTCATTGAAAACGGTTTTACAATGTAATCATCAGCACCAAGTTCTAAACCCATTATCTTATCAGATTCATCTTCTTTAGCAGTAAGCATGATGACCGGGAATTTAAACTTCGTCCTAATTTCTTTAAGCACTTCAAATCCGTCTTTTTTAGGCATCATAATATCTAAAATCAATAAATCTGGAACTGAAGTCTTTATTCTATCTATACATTCTTGTCCATCATAAACTACTTCGACGCTATATCCTTCTTTAGCTAAATTAAATTTGACAATATCTGCTATGGCTCTTTCATCATCTGCAACTAAAATTTTAGTTTCCATAATTCACCTCTATATAAAATCTAGTTTCATCTTTCCTAATTGGTATTATATCAGATTACACAATATAATTCACAATTTTTACATCTATTATACATTGAGCACTATATTGCATTGTATAATAGCTCGTGTTATAATATACCAAAGGAGGAATCCAAATGAACACACAATTAAAAAAAGGAGTACTCAGCCTTTGTGTACTTTCCCTACTGAATAGAAGAGATTGTTATGGCTATGAAATCATACAATATATCTCCAATCACATAAATATTTCTGCTGGAACTGTTTATCCTATACTAAAAAAAATACTAGATGATGGATATGCGGAAACCTATTTAAAAGATTCCAATGAGGGACCAGCAAGAAAATACTATACTATTACTCCTTCAGGACGTAGAGCTTACGAATTCCAAACCAATGAATGGAAAGAATTTTATGAAGCAGTGAATGTAATATTGAGAGGTGATGACAATGAATAAAGAAACCTATTTGAAAATACTACAAATAGAGCTGGAAAAGATTAACTATCCAGACATTTATGAAATCATAAATGACTATAGAGGATTTTTTGAAGAAGGAATGGTAAATGGAAAAGATGAATTTGAAATCTCCAAGAATTTAGGAGATCCTAGAGAATTAGTAAGACAACTTCAAATGGATATGCCTAAATATAGTAATGTATATGACGAAGAATATATATATAATACTAGAAAAACTACAAATAATACTACGGGATCTATTGGAGATAAATTTGTTAAAGCTTTTGGTATTTTCATGTTTATAATTTTAGGGATACCTATTATCTTCACAGCAATAGTCTTTCTTTTAACTATAGTATTACTGGGAATAGTCTTAATAATTGCTGGCGTTTACGTACTTATTAGCGGCAATGTTTCTACAAATTATTTTAATGGAGTGATTACCAATCTAAAGCTAAGTTTCATGAGTACATTTTTTCTGTCAATCGCCTTTGCTTCACTCGGAGGACTAATACTTATTTCCATAAGTAGAGTTTATGAAGCCGTAACATTTTTGACTAAGAAAATATTAAATATTACACAAGTAAAAAGATCATAAGGAGGTGCATTAAATTGAAAAAAACAACTAAAGTACTATTAGCACTCTTTACTGTTTCTGTAGTGGGATTCATATTTTCCTTTATAGTTAATTCTGATATAGATAAAGTGAATCAATATTTTAAACAAGAAGTTAATGCTCATAGAGTATTAGAAGCTTCATATATGAATGATAGCGATAAAATTTTCACTATAAGCATAAATAACGATGCATTAAATTCAATTACCATAAAAAATTCAAAAGCCAATAATCTATCACATTTAAATATTAATTCCATATCTTCAAATGTCTTAATAACTCCTTCTGAAGATGAAAATATATTAATTGAATATGTATATATTGGAGAATCCAAAAAAGACATGGTTTTAGAAACTAAAATTATAGATAATACTCTCTTTATTAATGAGGAAGTTTATAGAGCAGTAAACTTTGGCATGTTTTTCGACAGTACGATAAAAGTTCATATTCCTCACGAAATCATTACAAATCTTAATATTAAATCATCTTCAGGAAATATTAACGCACACGAAATGAATATTGATACTATTGTACTAAATACAACTTCTGGAGACATTGAAAATAGTATTTCTTCAACCAATTCTATGATAAAAACTTCATCTGGAGATGTGAATATAGATGGTTCATCAGATTTAGTGAAGATTGAAACGACTTCTGGAGACATTAGGGGAATAATTAATGAGTCTAATTCAATAGATATACGTGTTTCTTCTGGTGATATTTCACTAGATACTAAAAGTACAAATGCCATAGTCAAATCGACTTCTGGAGATATAAGAATGAGTCTATCTGGTGGTAGTTATTCATTTGAAGCTTCTTCTGGAGATATTACACTATTGACAGACGAAGATACTAAAATCACTGGAAAAACTTCTTCGGGAGACATATATATTTTTGGAAAACACTATGAAGACGAAGTATTCATCGGAAATGAAAACATCCTTAATTCCATAGTCTTTAAAACGACTTCTGGAGATATAAAAGTCAATAAAAAATAAGCAAATAAATAAATATACCCCGGCATAGCCGGGGGTTTTACTCATGCGGTCCAAAGGACCTATTTTACTAGCTATGCCTAAAGGGCATCTTTTTTAGTCTGCCTTTTGCAATTCCTACCTGCTACCCCTTAAAGGGGTCAATGTTTTCCATTGTTAAC
>JAAYFG010000070.1 GCA_012728335.1 Tissierellia bacterium
AAACAAGATGAAATGAATGAACAGTTAACAATGGAAAACATTGACCCCTTTAAGGGGTAGCAGGTAGGAATTGCAAAAGGCAGACTAAAAAAGATGCCCTTTAGGCATAGCTAGTAAAATAGGTCCTTTGGACCGCATGAGAAAAACCCCCGGCTATGCCGGGGGATATTTATTCTTAAATTAGTTTTTCTTATCAAGTAAGTGTTTTGCTGCAATTCCTGGTTTAGTCATTGCTTGAGCATCAAGTATTTCATCTAATTCAGAATCTGTTAAAAGACCTTCTTTAGCAATTAACTCTCTTACTCCTACACCAGTTTTAAGAGCTTCTTTAGCAATTCTTGCAGAATGTGCATAACCTATATGTGGTACTAATGTTGTAATGATTCCAACACTTAATTCAATATCTCTATTTAATTTATCTACATTAGGAGTTATGCCATCAACACAATTAACTCTTAGAGTCCAAATTGCATGAGTTAGCATTTCAATTGATTGATATAGACTGTAGAACAGTACTGGCTCAAATGCGTTTAGTTCCATTTGTCCGCCTTCAGCACACATAGTTATAGTAAAGTCATTACCTATTACTCTAAATGCTACTTGGCTTACTACTTCTGGAATTACAGGGTTTACTTTTCCTGGCATTATTGAAGAACCATTTTGTCTTGGTGGTAAATTAATATCACCAATCATAGTTTTAGGACCTGAAGACATAAGTCTTAAGTCATTACTGATCTTAGATAAATTAACTGCACAAGCTTTTAAAGATCCTGAAGCTTCCACTAAACCATCTAAGTTTTGAGTAGCATCAACTAAATCGTCAGCTTGAACAAAATCTATACCTGAAAGTTTAGCTATCTCAGGTACTATTAAATCAAAGTATTTAGTATCAACATTTATACCTGTACCTATTGCTGAACCACCCATATTCAATTGTTTAAGAGCATTAAATCCATTTTCGATTCTCACTATATCTCTTTTGATTACAGATGCAAAAGCATGAAATTCCTGTCCTAATCTAATAGGAACTGCATCTTGTAATTGAGTACGACCCATTTTAACTATATTATCAAACTCAACTGATTTAGCCATAAGTGAGTCTACTAAAAGATTTAACTCTTCAAGTAATGCTGGTAATAATGTTAATGCACCTAATTTTCCTGAACTAGGATATACGTCATTAGTAGACTGTCCCATATTTACATGGTCATTAGGATGTACAAATTCATAAGTTCCAAGTCCGCCACCCATAAGTTCATTAGCTATATTAGCAATTACTTCGTTAGCATTCATATTTGCTGTAGTTCCCGCTCCACCTTGAATTGGGTCTACAATAAATTGGTCATTATATTTATCTGCTAAAACTAATTCACTAGCTTCAACTATAGCATCTTTAACTTTTTCATCCATAATTCCAGCTTCATAATTGGCAATTGCACATGCTTTTTTTATGATAGCTAGAGCATGAATCATTGCAGGATGCATATGTTCACCTGATATAGGGAAGTTTTCATTTCCTCTTAATGTTTGAACACCATAATAAGCATTCTTTGGAACTTGCTTCTCACCAACACTATCACTTTCTAATCTAAAATCCATCTACCCATCTCCTCCTAAATTAAAATTCTCTCAAATTCAACACAAGTAGTATTATACAGAATATTACTTGGGAAAACAATACCATTCATTAATGATATACCCTTGCAATTATCCTTTAAACTATAATAAATACTTATGAGTACATCACTCGACCATGATACCTTTTATCCATTCAGGTCTTTCAGGACGACTATCACTATTATATAATTCGACCCATTCTTCATCTGTATATCTATTCTCATCACTAAATTCAAAGAAATTATATACTGATCCTCTAGTAAGATATAGTTCGTCTCCTATCGGAACTACTACATATATTTCATTCGGATTTCCAATAGCCAATTTCTTAATAATCATATCTCCATTGAAATCTGCATTTGCTATGTCTGATATCAATGCCATATCCTTTGGTATCAACCAAGAGAATTCTTCATCCTCAATATTCTTGTTGGCGTGAATTATAATTCCCTCCATAAGACCACCAATCCATCTAAGTTCTTCATATTCTTCATCAGTCAAAACTTCATTATTTAACTCTTTGTACGAAGCGCTTAGAACCTTATCCATCACTTGGAAAAAGTTATCATATGCAAATTCAAGTTTAAATTCGTAACCCTTTAAACTATCAACATAATCTTTAATATATATAGCAAGCCCTTTAATATTTTCATATAATTCTACATTCGGCTCCACATACACAACAGCCTTGAGATATTCCGGTCCACCCATTTCAGCCATTGGCTGTTTCCCATAAAGTACAGTGTCGTGCTTCAATTCAGTGTAACTACCTAGACCTGAATTCATATTTTTAATATCCCATGCCTTAGTTGTCATAAAACTAGGATACCCTTCGCCAAATTTTTGGACAGTTAACCTTATATTATTGAGCCAAGCATTGTAAATATTCTTTTCATATACATGTTTATCTAATTGTTCAAATTGTTTAATAAACTCAATTAAAGTGTCAGAATAACTATCCATTTCTAAGTTTTCTGGATTATTAATGGAAATTTCTTTCCCACTTTCACTTCCAAGAGCTGCCATTACATCTAAACCAGATGGAAGTGGCCTACTCATTGGCTCCATAAGTTCTGACATAACTTCAGCGTCCAATAAGAATCTCTGCCCCATAATTCTAAAATTCTTTTGAGTCATGCTATCGTCAACAACCTTCTTTATAGGTATTTGAGGTGCTGGAAAATTATATGCTTCCTTATAGAAATCCTCTATAAATCCATCAGTACCTAAGCTTTCTATTTCAAACTCACTACCTAAGACATTATTAACGGCATTTATATAGTCTACGAAAGTCAAATCGTCACTTTCTCCAACAAAATTGGATGTTATATTGTAAATAGTTGCCCAATTATTTAATAGTTCAGCATTTCTAGCCATCGATACACTCATCATAATTGCAGCTAGAGTTTCTTCTCTAAGCTCATTACCATTCTCATCATAAAGGTTAAAAGGAAAATAACCATAAAGCATCATCATTTTAAAATATTTTTCTAAAGTAGGTGAACTCGTATAGTGCCCTCTAGGCTTAAATTGAGAATAGTCAAGTGATTTTGTAGGAAATAAACTAGACATATCCATACCAGTAGCGTTATCAATTTTATAATATTCACTGTTTGCTTTTTCTATTATTCTTTTGTCAACATCTAAATTAATTTCATCATTAAGAATTAATTCACCAGTCAATAGATATGCAATATTATTATCTACTGCATCTATTAAATTTTGAGACTTTAAGTTTTCTTTAATGTCCATCTGCTCTTCAAGTAAACCTGTATTAAATTCTTTTAGCTTCTCATAAAGGTGATTTTCTTCCACTTGTTTTAGAGTAGCAGAAAATAATACATGGAAAATACTTAATATTGAATCTGTAGAAACAAATGATGAAATACTAGCGTATTCATTCATTTCATATAGATTATATATTTGAGTATTGTACTCACTTCCCTCTTTTATGAAAAACAAGTTTTCCTTAAGTTTAGCAAGTTCTTCTTCAGTAAGTCTTTTTTCGCCCCAATCTTCCATTCTGTCGTTCATCACATTTAAATTAACTATATTACTGAAATCATCATTCACAGCATATGGCTTAATATTAGGTTTTATGTCAACTTCTTCTACATTCAGTTTTATAGGATTGAGCAATGTTTCTGACACACTCTGTACTTTCACTAACAAATTACCATTATTTACTTCTTGTTCGATCTCTACATTTTTTTCTGGCTCTTCTTTTCTGGTACAACTGGCTAAATTCATAGTCAGAATTGCAATCACTAAAATTAAAGCAGTCTTTTTAGTTATTTTACACATATGTATTACCTCATTTCTTAAACTCATATTTTAGTTCACCAATAGGTATAATTCTATCTACATTATCTCCGTTTATATTCAGATATCTTCCATCTCTTAAGAAAATGGCTCTCTTCAACTTATCACTTTGTTCTTCTATATAAAAACCAAATCCGTGTCTTCGATAACAATTTATAACTCTATTCCCACCATTTAGTTCTTCAATGGTTATTATTTCGTCAGTGTCGTCATGATCTAAATCATACAATACGAAGTCACGTAATGGATTCAATGTCTTTGAACTTCTAAAAAAAGCTTTTAATCCATAGTCCGTATCTATAGAATACATGAATATTTTATCCATCTTCTCATCGTGTAAAGGTGATTTCATATTAAGACCTAATGCCAGAATATTTTCATCTGAAATCCTTCCAGTTTCAACTTTCCAAGGTTGCATTTCTTTAAAGTCATGTGAAACAACACTCTTGTTTTCAAAGTCCAGTATAATAATATCTTTACCATATTTAGATAATCCATTTCTTGTTAGTAGAATTAATTCTTTCCTTCCATCAGCATTTAAGTCATAGGTATCCACTTCCATGATTGATATTGTTAGAAATAGGATTATACACAATATTATAACTCCAATTACTTTCTTAATGGAATCACCTCTATTCTGATTTTAAATATCGTATCTCGTTTTAATTATAACACTTTGGTTTTATTAATAGGTTACTTTTTGGAAAAGTTCTAATTTCTAAATAGTTACAATTTCCAAATTTCATCTATTCTTCATGGAATAAAGCCATGGAATAATGTATAATGAATATTGAATAATAATTAAGGAAAGACGGTGATTATTTGAAGTGTTATAATTGTGGTTCCAAACTACATAAGGAATCAAATTACTGTCATGTCTGTGGTACTGAATTAAGTAAAGAGGAAAAGCTCTTATTGAATCTGGAAGATTCAAATAATGATGAGAGTGACAATAAATCCGATAATGATAAGATTATAAATTTTGATGTTTTAAAATATAAGCTTCGACGGGTCTTTATAGAGTCAAAAGATATACCTAATGCTAAGGAAAGTGAAACTGAAACATTAGGTGAAATTGTAGATGATGATGAAGTGATTACTGAACCATTGGAAAATGATGACTTTCAGTTTAATGTTAACTACAACCCATCAAAGGTTGAAGAAGCTGCTCCTGTCAATGAAATAGAAAGTGAAGAAGTGGAACCTAGCTTTTTTGATAAAATCAAACATAAAATCAATTCTAATTCGGATATTAAAGAGTCTGATACTGAAGATATTCAATACTATGACAGCAATGCTATCGATATCTCTAAAATTAATACAAAAACTCAGGAAAAACCAAGTTTTTTCAATCAATTCAAATCAAATAGAATGGATTCTGAAGAAATCGCTGATGAGATAATAGAGTCGGATATTGAAAATGTAGAACTATCGAATGAATCTCCATCTGATAAGGAAAAAGGATTCTTTACGACTATATTGTCTGGCCTTAAATCGTTCATTAACGAAGACGATGAAGAGTATAATTTCTTCGAACTATTTAGTGGAAAAGATTCTGAAATCGACGAAGAAGGTTTGTCAAAATCACAATTAAATGAGGATGTAGAACCTATTGATACTGCATTGATGAAAGAAGAAATCATTGATGATGAAGAATTGATATTATCTGAAGATGGCTTTGAAACAAATAATGAGAACTTTATTGAAGAAGTCACCCATCAAGAAGATTTAAGTCTTGAAGATATTGTTGTAGAAGATGATTTTACTAATAATGAATCAAATGATGAGCATAAACAATAATGGTTTAAGAGGTTTATTGACTTTGTAAACGATGATGAAGATGATACTTATAGTTTTGAAGAATCTGAAAATGTAGATCTCTCCGAATTTGAAAATAAAGTCATTGAAGAACCTATAGAGATAGACTTGACTATGAACAAAGACAATACTACTAAGTATTCGAGAGATGAATTTGATGAAGCATTGGAAGAATCAGATGATATTGAAGATGAATTCTATGATGAAGATTTAGAAAACTTTGTCTTAACTGAGATGGACTTTGAAAATTCAAAAGAAGAAGATGAAGATAAAATTAGTTTTACTAAACAATTAACTAATATTACTAAGAAGTTTGCAGCTGGTATCAGAAACTTCTTTTCTGCTATAGTATCTTTCTTTGTAAATCTATTTAATAGCATTAAATCATTTTTTGTATCAAATAAAGGAAATGATGCTACTATGGAAGATAATGACTTCGTCACAGAAGAAGATTTAGATGTTGTCATAAAAACTGATGACACCGTTAATATGGTATTTACCGAAGAAGAAATGGAAAAGTTAAACTCTCATTTAGATTCAGAAAAAGATGATAATGTATTTAGAGGGCTTAATGAAAAAGTTTATCCTTATATAAAGAAACTATTAAGTATGAAATCTATAATCAGGATACCTCTTCTTTTCATAACATTGCTTATGGTGGCTTTTCCACCGGCTTATGTAATTAAAGGAAGCATTCCATTAGTAGTATTCATAACGATTGTAAAATATATTTTTGCCTTTGTTCAAATATATTATCCTATAACTAGAGCATTTAAACTAAGTAATATAAGACTAAAACGTTCTGTAGTCACTTTCTTTGTGATTATATAAATGTTTATTAATCAATTGATAGGTATGATTGGATTTATGTTAAAACCTCTTACAGACAGTGCTACGACTAATCTAATGCTAGCTTTGTCACCTACTATTATAGTAAGTCTTATTACTTTTGTTGTTTCGCTATTCTTTATACTAACAATAGCTTACAATCATATTAAGAAAAACAATATACTGATATTTACAGGATGGTTTTCAGTAGTATATATTGCAATAGCATTGATAATACAATTAATCTATATTATACTATCGGCCTTATTATCATCATTTGTATTAAATCTAGTAATATAAAAAATCCCCTTTCGGGGATTTTTTTAGTTTATTCTATACTTGTAACTTCATATCCTGCATCTTCGACTACAGTTTTTAACATCTCGTCTGTAATGCTATCATCAATTTCCACTTCAGCTATATTATCTTCTAATACAACTTTTGCTTTGACGCCTTCAGTAGCGTTTAATGCTTTTTCAACTCTACCGCTGCAATGACCACATGTCATTCCTTCAATATGCATAACTTTTTTCATTTTATCTTTCCCTCCAGTAGTATCTACTTCTATATTATCAATTCTATTGTGATTAACTACATTTTCACTTATTTCTTCAGTTTCACTATTAGCTTTTAGAAACTTGAATGTATTAAGTCTAAGTGCATTAGTCACTACAAATATTGAACTTAAGCTCATTGCTGCTGCACCTATCATTGGAGATAGTTTCCAACCTAGTGCAGTATAAAATACTCCTGCAGCAACTGGAATTCCCAATGTATTATAGAAAAATGCCCAAAATAGATTTTGTTTAATGTTTTTAATAGTCGCTTTACTCAAATTAATAGCATTTACTACGTCAAATAAATCGCTTTTCATCAATACTATATCTGCTGATTCTATAGCTATATCTGTACCAGCTCCTATGGCTATTCCAACATTGGCTCTTGCAAGCGCTGGTGCATCATTAATACCATCACCAACCATTGCAACTACTTCCCCACTATCTTTCAATTCAGCAATCAAACCTTCTTTGTCTTCTGGCAATACTTCTGCAACTACTCTATCAATATTGATCTTATCTCTGATGGCATTTGCTGTCTTTTCATTATCACCAGTTAACATAACAGTTTTAATTCCTGCTTTTTTAAGTGCGTCGATTGCATCTTTACTATTAGGTTTTATTATATCTGCAACTGCAATAATACCCAATATCTTATTTTTTGAAGCAAAATACATTGGGGTTTTACCTTCATTTGCTAGTCTATCTGCAATTTCTACAACATCGTCTGAATTAAGACCATTTTGGTTTATAAATTTAATATTACCTGCGATAATTTCCTCACCATTTACATCACCACTTACTCCTAGACCAGAAGAAGCATTGAAGTTCTCAACACTATATGATTTAATTCCAATATCATTGGCATATCTATTAATAGCATCAGCCAATGGATGTTCTGAAAATTGTTCAAGTGAAGTAGCAATTTTCACAAATTCGTCTTCATCTATATCTCCAATAGTGATTATATCTGTAACATAAGGTATTCCACGAGTGATAGTTCCAGTTTTATCTAATACGACTGTAGAAACTGAATGAAGCACTTCTAAAGCCTCTGCAGATTTAATTAAAATTCCGTTACTAGCACCTTTTCCGGTTCCTACCATTATTGCTACAGGAGTCGCAAGTCCCAATGCACAAGGACAGGATATAACCAATACTGCAATCCCTATTGATAATGCGAACTCAAAACTTTCACCCAATGCAATCCAAACTATAGTTGAAACTATAGCTATAACTATTACTATTGGTACGAAAACACCAGCTACTTTATCAGCCATTTTTGCTATTGGCGCTTTTGATGCACTTGCATCCTTTACTAATTCAACTATTTTTGCAAGTGTAGTGTCGGCACCTACTTTTGTGGCGCTAAATTTAAAAGAGCCAGTTTTATTTATAGTTGCAGCATAAACGGTATCTCCAGAAACTTTTTCAACTGGAATACTTTCTCCCGTTAAAGCTGACTGATCTATTGAAGACATCCCTTCAACTACTACACCATCTACTGGAATACTTTCTCCTGGCTTTATTACTATGATATCTCCAATCACCAAATCATCTACACTTATTTGAATGATTTCTCCATTTCGCTCTACATTTGCAAACTTTGGCGCTAAATCCATTAATTTAGAAATAGCATTAGAAGTTTTTCTCTTGGAACGAGTTTCTAAATATTTGCCTAATGTTATTAGTGCTAAAATCATAGCAGCAGACTCAAAATACACATCATGAGCATATTTATGAACCATTTCCATATTTTGATATGAATAAGCTAATATAAGCTGGAAAATAGTGTATATACCATAAACTAATGCTGCTCCACTACCTATTGCTATTAGAGAATCCATATTAGGAGTTCTGTTAAACAGTGATTTAAATCCGCTTATATAAAATGATCTGTTAACGTATATTACTGGTAGAGTTAATAAAAACTGGAAGAAAATATTTACCAATCTATGATTATCACCTACTAATATTGCTGGAAGTGGTAATCCCATCATTTCGCCCATTGCTATATACATAAGTGGAAGCATAAACAACATGGAAACTATTAATCTCATCTTCATGTTCTCTAGATCCTTTTTGTATATGTCTGTCGTATCAACTGTCTTAGCCTTAGCTCCGTCACTAGATTTTTCATCAGCATCATAACCTGCTGATTGAACTGACTTTACTATTGAAGCTGAATCTACTTTTGAATCATCAAATTCTACGACCATGCTTTTCGTTAGTAAGTTCACTTCTACATTGTCTATACCATCAAGTTTATTCACGGTTTTTTCAACAGCTGCTACACATGCGGCACAAGTCATGCCATCAATATTGTAATCAACTTTCATTCAACCCTCTCCTATCAATTGCATTATTATATTAAAATTATAATACATTTTTAATCCCTTGTCAATTACTCGGGATTAAAAATATAAAAAACGCCTTAATTAATAAGGCGTTAATTTACTATAAATCTTTTACTGCTTCCCAGTCACTTAAAAATCTTTCTATACCACTATCTGTAAGTGGATGATTAAGCATTTGTTGGAAAACTTTGTATGGGATTGTAGATATATGAGCTCCTGCCAATGCAGCTTCAATTACATGCATTGGATGACGGATACTTGCTGCTATGATTTCTGTAGATATACCATGCATATCAAAAATATCAACTATCTCAGCAATTAAATCTGAACCATTAGTACTTATATCATCTAGTCTTCCCACGAAAGGACTTACATAAGTCGCTCCTGCTTTTGCAGCAAGAAGTGCTTGCGTAGAAGTAAATATAAGAGTAACATTTGTTTTTACTCCCATAGCAGTCAATTGTTTAACTGCTTTTAAACCTTCTTTAGTCATAGGAATTTTGATTACCACATTTTTATGAATTTTAACAAGTTCTTTAGCTTCACTTACCATTCCATCAGCTTCTAAACTTATTACTTCTGCACTAATAGGCCCGTCAACAATCTCAACTATTTCATTAACTACATCTTCAAAAACTCTTTTTTCTTTTGCGATTAGCGAAGGATTAGTAGTAACACCTTCAATAACCCCCCAAGAGTTAATTTCTTTAATTTCATCAATATTAGCTGTATCTATAAAAAGCTTCATTCTTTCCTCCCAGTTTTATTTCCAAGCTTTATTATCGCTCTTAAATACTTTTATTTTCTCTTCAACTACTGCTTGCATCGCTTCTCTAGAAGGACCTAATATCTTTCTAGGATCGTATTCATTAGGATTTTCATCTAAGAATTTTCTAACTGAATTAGCAAATGCCATTCTAATATCTGTGTCTATATTTATTTTACATATTCCAAGTGATACTGCTTTAGTAAGAGCTTCATAAGGAACACCAGAACTTCCATGAAGTACTAGTGGGCAATCAACAACTGCTCTTATCTCACTAATTCTATCATAGTCAATCTTAGGTTCGCCTTTGTAAACTCCATGAGCTGTTCCTACTGCAATTGCAAGAGCATCAACATTTGTTTCTTCATAAAATCTTTTAGCTTCTTGAGGGTCAGTATAGGCAGCATCTTTTGCTTCTACGTGTACTTGGTCTTCTGTACCAGCTATTTTACCAAGTTCTCCTTCTACTGAAACTCCCATAGCATGAGCGATCTCCACCACTTTCTTAGTTTTTTCAATATTTTCTTCTAATGGGAATTTTGATCCATCTATCATTACAGAAGTAAATCCATTTCTAAGACATTCCATAATAATTTCAAAATCAGTACCGTGATCTAAATGAAGTGCTACAGGAACACTAGCTTTATTAGCTGCTAATTGTGCAATACTAGAAATATATTCTATTCCTGCATATTTAATAGCTCCTTGAGTCACTTGTAGTATAACTGGAGCATTTAAAGCTTCTGCAGCATTAATAACTGCTTGTGCAATTTCCATGTTGTTTACATTGAAAGCACCTACTCCATATTTATTGTCTTGAGCATGTTTTAAAATCTCATAACTATTTACTAACACTTTATCCTCCCCTTTATTACTTAGGTCTAGCAAAGATCATTTTACCAGCTGCTGTTTGTAATACACTAGTTACTATTACATCAACAGTTTCACCAATAAGATCTCTACCATCTTCAACAACTATCATCGTACCGTCATCTAAATAAGCTAAACCTTGCTTTGATTCTTTACCTTCCTTAACTATTCTAACATTCATAGCTTCGCCTGGCAATGCTATTGGTTTAACTGCATTGGCTAATTCATTGATATTTAATACATCAATGCCTTGAACTTCTGCGACTTTATTTAAATTAAAGTCATTAGTAACTATTTTACCCTTTAAAATTTGTGTCAATTTTAAAAGTTTAGAATCTACTTCAGGGATATCATTAATTTTGTTTTCATGAATAATAATATCCAAGCTTTCATTTTTTTGAATTTCAGCTATTATGTCTAGTCCTCTTCTACCTCTATTTCTTTTCAAGGCATCTGAGCTATCTGCAATATGTTGTAATTCTTCTAAAACAAATACAGGAATAACTATAGATCCTTCTAAAAAACCTGTATTAAGTATTTCTAAAATTCTACCGTCTATAATGACGCTTGTATCTAGAATTTTAGGAGTAGATTTTGATGTAGTTTTAGTTTTTTCACTTGATGGTGTTCTTCTAAAAGCGCCAATTTCTTTTGCAATATTAGATAGATTCTCTCTATTAATAGTTGCAATTTTTATTCCTAAGTATCCTAATGCTATATACACAAGTGTTGATAAAACATTCGAGATATATGGGATGTTAATATAGTAGATTAGCTGGCTTATTAAATAAGCTATAATTAGCCCAATTATAAGACCAACGCTTCCAAGAATTATTTCACTAACAGGTCTATTAGTCAAATTTTGTTCAAGCGCATCTAAAATGTTTTTGAACAGATTGAGAAAATTAGGTGTTAATAAATAAAATATAATTGCGATAATAAAAGAAATGCCAATTTTTACCCAAAAATTAATACTGATAGGAGTGGTGATGAAAATAAAATCGCCTTTTTCTATCTGAGAAAAAATGGCCAAACCAATAATGAAACCAAGTGAAGTGATTATGATTCTAGTGATTACCTTAAATATCTTCTTGTTGTTGTCCATTTTACTTACCTCCCTTCATATTAAATTTAGTTTGTTACTAAAGGTGTATTGCATCCATTAATTTGCTTTCAGCCTCACTAAATTCGATATCATATACTAACATCATTTCTGATATCAAAATTTGTTTTGCGCTGTTTAACATTTTTCTCTCGCCAGTAGAAAGTGATTTTTCAGAGTCTAATATCTCTAAATTTCTTGCGACTTCTGCAATTTCTTCAATATTTCCACCTTTGATTTTGTCCATATTATTTCTGTATCTATGGTTCCAATTTGCAGACATTTTAGTCTTATTCTCTTTCAGCACATATATTATTTCATCCATCTCTTCAACAGACAATATTCTTCTAATACCACTTTCCTCCATGGAATCCACTGGTATCATAACTCTTATATCATCTATTGGAATGTGTAAAATAAAGTATTTTCTCATTTCACCAAGGAAATCCATCTCTTCTTCATCAACGATGGTTCCAGCTCCGTGTTGAGGATAAACTACCTTATCACCAATGTCGTACATCGAATTACCTCCTTATTAAGCACATACACCCTATTACATTATACATTAAATTTCACAGGAAGTAAATCTAAAGATTATATCACCATAGCACACTAGATGTCAACTACTTTAAGTGTTTTATGCTTAATTTTATATTACTTTAATACAGTGAAAATTATATGAAATATTAATTAAAAAATCTGGTCAATAACTCACTTAATTTTAAAACATAGTTAATTTTCAACTTTCCTTGTGCATTCAATTTTTCTGAGTCTTTTGCTATATATACTTCTTTATATCCAAGTCTTTCAAGTTCATTAATCCTATGCGCTAAATTTCTAGTCTTTTTTATTTCGCCAGTTAAACCAACATCTCCAATAAATACAATATCAGATGAAATCGGTCTATTAAGAGCGCTTGAAGCAATGCTCATAATTACTGCAAGAGTAGATGAAGGTTCAGAAAGTCTTATTCCACCAGTAGTTTTTAAAACTATATTTTTGTCATAAAGTTTGACTCCGCCACGTTCTTCTAGTATGGAAACAATCGTATTAAATTTGTCTCTATTCATACTTTCAGATATTCTTTGAGGATAAGGCATGAATGTCTTTGAAACCAAAGATTCAACTTCAACGACAATGTTTCTAGACCCTTCTCTAAGCATAGTAAGGGTGCTTCCAGTAGCTTGATTATTTTCTCCTCTTCTAGTAACGAAATACTCCGATGGATTATCAATTGAAATCAGTCCATCTTCTGTCATCTCAAAAAATCCCATCTCACCAGTGCCACCATATCTGTTTTTAGTAGTATTAAGTGTTCTCAACTGAGAATCTTGATCAGAATCTATTATAAGGACAGTATCAACTAAATGTTCTAGTGCCCTAACCCCTGCTAATTCATCTTCTTTAGTCATTTGACCAATCATGAACACACATTTAGGATTAGCAGCGTTCTTTGCAGTATTAACCAATCGATTGGCACACTCCATAGTTTGAGTAGGACTTCCTGCTCTTTGAGACAATTCTTCTACTCTCATAGTTTGAATACTATCTACAATGATGAAATCAGGATCTATAGAATTAATTTCTTCTTCAACGTCATTAAAAGAATTCGTACTTATTACCCATATGTTTTTCAGATTACTACCAAGAATTCTCTCTGCTCGGTTTTTTATTTGTGACTCAGATTCTTCACCTGAAGCATATAATATCTTATGATCCTTTTGAGCTAAATCATGAGCAATTTGCAAAATTAAGGTTGATTTACCAGCACCTGGCTTTGCAGTCAATATTGTAACTGAATCCTTTACAATTCCGCCGCCCATAACCCTATTAAATTCTTGATACTCAGTTTTAATTCTCTCACTATTAGACAGACTAATATCGCTTAGTTTAACTGAACTTTTCTTATTATCTCTATTTATTACGCCTTGAATCTTATTTTCAGATTTTTCTTCCAAAGTATTCCAACTATCACAAGAAGGACATTTCCCGAAATATCCACTAGATTCATAGCCACATTTGGAGCATATATAAATTATCTTCTTAGCCATTTTTTCTCCCTAAAAACAAAATAGGGATAACTAAAAAATAGTATACCCCTATAGAAATCACTTTTTTATTCTTCTTCCTCTTCTTCTTCATCGTCAAATCCACAGCAACATCCTGCTTCATCTTCAAATTCGAAATCACAGTAGTCAAAATCATCATCATCTTCGTCATAATCGAAATCGTCGTAGTCATCATAATCATCAAAATCAAATTCATCTAATGCTTCATCAAGACCGAATACGAATGATTCTAAATCTGCTAAATCCTCATCTAAAACATTAATATCGTCATCTAGTTCTTCTTGGAACATATCTAATTCTACAATAGCTTCAGCCATTTCTTCCATAACTTCAAGCATCTTTTCAATAACTTTACCTTCGCTTGATTTCTCTTTCACTTCTAATCCATCAGCTAATCCTTTTAAATAAGAAACTCTTTGTAATAAATAATCCATATTCTTTCCTCCTAACTAAATTCTTGACATATATTCTCCAGTTCTTGTATCTACTCTTAGAACATCTCCAGTATTTACAAAAAGTGGAACGTTTAACACAACACCTGTTTCTAATGTTGCCGGTTTAGTTGCACCTGAAGCAGTATCACCTTTAACGCCTGGTTCTGTTTCAGTTACTTCCAATTCAACAAAATTAGGAGCAACAACTTGGAATGGTTTGCCTTGTAACATTCTTACAGTCGCAGTTTCATTCTCTTTTACATATTTTATTGCTTCTTCAACAGCTTCATACTCAAATGGAATTTGTTCGTATGTATCATTATCCATGAAATAGTACAAACTTCCATCATTATATAAGTATTGCATTTCCTTTGTATCAATATTTGCTCTTGCAAATCTATCTGTTGGTGAAAAAGTTTGTTCTTTTGTACCACCATTTATAACTGATTTTATCTTTGCTCTAACAAACGCTGCCCCTTTACCTGGTTTAACGTGTTGAAAATCTATTACTTCAAAAACATCTCCATCAAGTTCAAAAGTAAGCCCTTTTCTAAAATCTCCTGCTGATATCATTATATTCCTCCTAGTTTTACTATTACATAAATTATATCAATTAGATTGGAATTTAACAACTATTTTCGTATATCAGCTATTGTTGATTGTCTCCAGTAGTATTAAGCTTTATGCTATTCAATTTCAAATCTAAAAAGAAAGGTAAATCTTTCATGCTCATTAAAAT
>JAAYFG010000071.1 GCA_012728335.1 Tissierellia bacterium
GATTTATCCTTTTGGAAATACAAACTTTTCTGATATAGTTGAGTCTATCTCTCCAGATTTTACTAATATATACAACGAGGCGCATCAAGCTGAACAAGCTGGTTTAACTTCTATCTGTGGCGTTGGATATAGAAAAGCAGTTGAATTTTTAGTAAAGGACTATGCTATCTACCTAAATCCAGAAGAAGAAAATAATATTAAAAAAGCTAACTATACTCTTGCTAGCTGTATAAAAGATCATATTGATGATCATCGTATACAAAACGCTGCCACTGCTTCTACTTGGCTTGGCAATGATGAAACTCACTATACTAAAAGGCACCCAGACTACAACTATAAGCAAATGAAATCATTCATAGATACTTTAATTAAGTTTATTGAATTAAATGAATCTTATAAAGAAACTGAAAGTTTCTTAGGTGATAAAGCTTTCACCGCCGATACAGATTAATTTAAACTCGCCTTTGTTGTACGCATCTTTGAAAAAACAAAATGGTTCGCCAGTAATTTCGCTAAATCCTACTATCAATCCTTCTCCAAAATTTGGATTAATGATTTTTTGTCCTACTTCTAAATTTTCATACACAAGTGATTCATAAATAATATTTACTTTTATTTTTCTCATTCACTTAGCCTCTTTTCTATATTTATCTATTCTAGCTTTTAAGCTTTCAAGTACATATTCCTGAACTCCTTCTTTTCGCTTAAGCGCTTCCATAACATCTTCATCTCTTGAACCTTTAGTTACCAGGTGATGGACTATTACTTTCTCTTTTTGACCTTGTCTGTGTAGTCTTTTATTAGCTTGTGTGTAAAGTTCATAGTTCCAGGTAAGCCCAAACCATATTACATGATTGCCCCCTTCTTGAAGATTAAGGCCATAAGCACTACTGGCTGGATGCGTAAGTAGAATATCTATTTCTCCCTTGTTCCAATCTTCCTGGTCCTTAACATCTTTCAAAACTCTGATTCTATGATCCGATTTTTCTAAGGCTTTTAGAATTCTATCCCTATCATGTTGAAAGTTATAAAATATTAATGCAGGCTTACCATTTAGTCCTTCAAGAAGTTCAAGTAATGTTTCAATTTTAGCTTTATGGATTTCATGCCAATTATGATTCTCGTCATATATCGCGCCATTTGAAAGTTGTAAAAGCTTATTGGATAATGCAGCTGCACTTACAGCATCTATTATTTCACCGTTATCCATTTCAAGGACCATTTTCTTTTCTAGGTCGTTATATGCTTTCTCTGATTTAGCATCTAGGATTACAGCGATCTCATTTTCAATCATGTCAGGTAGATCTAAATAATCATCAGCTTTCATGCTTACACAGATATCGGATATTTTATTTAAAATACTTTCTTCACTTCCAGGTTTAACTTCATAGTTATAAACTACATATCCACTTCTTTGTCCTGGATCAAAATACCTTTCTCTAAATCCTGTATATCTTTCTCCTAACCTTTCTCCCTCATCAAGCAAATAAAGCTGGCTCCATAAGTCTCCTAATCCATTTGGGCTTGGTGTTCCTGTAAGACCTACCAATCTTCTTATATGTGGTTTTACACTTGCCAAGGCTTTAAACCTTTTTGATTTATGATTTTTAAAGCTAGAAAATTCATCACATACAACCATGTCAAAAGGCCAGTCATTTTGAAAGTAGTCAACTAACCAAACTACATTCTCTCGGTTAATAATATATATATCTGCTTTTTGATATAGTGCCTTTATTCTTTGCTTTTCACTACCAAGTACAGTTGATATTCTTAAATTTTTAGTCTGGTCCCATTTATCTTTTTCAGCTTGCCAAGTTCCTTCTGCTACTTTCTTTGGTGCAATAACTAAAACTTTTTGTACTTCAAATCTGTAATACTTAAGCTCTTTTATGGCCATTAATGAAATGGAAGTTTTTCCTAATCCCATGTCAAGGAACAATCCTATATTTTCAAGTTCCAGTACTTTATCAATGCAATACTGCTGATATTTGTGTGGCATAAACTCCATTTACGCTTACTCCTCTCTATCTCCACGTCTCAAAAAATAAATCCAAGTCTTCATAATTCTCAATCACTTCAACTTTTTGATTTAAATCTAGTAATCTCTTTATCTGCACTTTCTGTATATTTGATAATTTGCCTCCTGGTCTTTTCAGTTCTACAAAAACTAATTGCCCAGATGGAAATATACATATACGGTCAGGCACTCCATTGTTACCAGGACTAACAAATTTAAAACATCTACCACCCAACTTCTTCATTCTCAACCTTAAAGTTTTTTCAATTTTCTTTTCAGGTACTTCCCTCATTATCATTTAGAAACTCCTTTTTATTTTTTAGTGTTACCAGTGTTGCCAAGTTTTCCCTATATATACCTATAATATAGGCACTATGTACGCTATGTACGTATATGCGCTCTATACGTGCTATATATTCTATTATTTATATACTTATATATAATAACTGGTAACATTGGTAACATTAGTATTACCACTATTGGTATTACTAGCTTTTAGAGTTGCCACTTGCCGTTACCACTCTATTTTTAACTGGTAACACTGGTAACAGTTCATTTTTTATAGTTTTTCTATAAATCCTATAAGTTTTTAGAGTGGTAACACCTATCCTAATTTCTCATTATCATTTAGATTATTATTTTCATCTGTTCTTATATTGGTTTTAGTCATGAAATTTCTTTCAAATCCTCTTTGTATCCCACAATACCCATAACGTCTTTTAGACTTATTTCTAATCCAACTGTCAAATGAAGATATAATATTATTTATTTCTATTGAATCTTTTTGCTTCATGTATTTTTGATCTCCATTGAAACATTCGCACCATACTTCTAAAGAACATACCTTTTCTCGTTCAACAAGCTCAATACCCCCAATATCAAGGTTCCCTGCCCAATACATTCTTCGTTCCCCTAGTGGAATACTGTCCCAGTTCTTTGGCACTTTTCGTTCTATAAAATCTCTAACTGTGCCCTCTTTTACATTCGACTCTCTATGAAGTTCTTGCATTTCTTTGGAAATAATCTCAGATTCACCTGATAAATATAGTGGTTCTCCTAGCACCCATAACATTTTAGCTTCTGCCCATATTTGATCTACTTCATCTTCTAAATCATCAAATACACTTTTTCTAGGTTTAAATATACCAACATCTACTGGCCAGAATCTACGATTACCTGTCATGTCTCTTAAAAACTCATCATTGTTTGTAGTTCCAAAAAAAACACATCTCCTGGGAAATCTCCCGGTTCTTCTTCCGTAAGCTTCTCTATAAATATCTTCTTCTTTACTCAAGAACTGTTTTACTGCATTAGTCTCACTTCTACTCATGCCAGTTAATTCTCCAAGTTCATTTATCCAGGTACCTTGGATCATTTCAGCCGCTTCTTTACCTTCAAATGTCTGTAATGAATCACTAAACCATTCTCTACCTAGTCTCTTTAGAAATGTGCTTTTACCTATACCTTGAGCTCCTACTAATATAACCATGTAGTCATACTTAGTTGGTCCTTCGATTGCTCTTCTAACTGCTGCTGCTAATGATTTCTTCATTATATCTGCTGTATAAACGTTCTGTTTAGCTCCTAAATAGTCTGAAAGGAGAGTATCTATCCTTTTTGTTCCATCCCATTTAAGGGATTCTAAATACACTTTGACATCATTAAATTTATTAATAGAACTCACTATAGTAAGCCCTTTATCAATTTTATCTTGGCCTGTAATATTGAAACCTGTCTCTAAATATCTAGCAAGTTCCGCATCATCTACGTCGGTCCAAAGTCTCTTCTCTTCCTGACTGTTCCATGGGAGAGGTCCAAGCACCATACCTCTATTAGCAAATTCATCAAGTGCATTTTTCCCTTTAGTTAAACTAGAACCTTCCAGTATAGTGACTACATTGTTTATAGTCTTCTCTATAGCTCCTGTGTTACTGTTTCTAAGGAGTTTCTCCATCCATTCAAGGTTATCTTCATCTTCTAGTAAACCGTCTTCTACCGACTCTTTAAACACTTCTAAAGTCTTTTCATGTCTTTCTTCATTTAACATCTTTGATACTTCATTATTCCCAACTGCTAACTTTCTCATTTCTATGAAAGATGGCATCTTAGCTACTGGAGTTCCTTCTTTGGCTTCATCATCTAAGTCTGAGAATAAGTGTAATCTTATAAGGTCAAAAGCATTCACTAATTTTCCGCTACATGGATCCGTTGCGTGATGGGAGTATAAGAAATCTCCATCATTGTAGATAATCGCACCGCCTGATGTAGACCCGCCTACATAAGTAAATCTGTCTTCTTGTGCTGTCTCTTCATAAGCATTAGGGATAAATCTTTCCATTGCGGATAAAACATTGTAAGTCTTACAAAAAGCACCAATTATTCCATTCTTCTCTGTAGGATTCTGTTGTCTTGCTAAAAGTCTTTTCTGTTCAATATCATGTCCTGGTACTTGTGGCCATGTTGAAATATCTTTCCAATCCTCATACATTCCTAGTATTCCATCTGCATTAAGAAAAGGCTTATCTCCAAACTCATATATATAATCACTGTCAATACTACAACTTGGCCAGTACATTAGGCGAGCAGGCTCAAATGTAGTAGGGTCTGCCTTATCAATGCCAATAATACTTGCCAGTTTCCTAGCTATCGGCTCGTATTCATCAGACGATACTTCTCTGTCTAGTGGCACTATAACTCTTAATCTAGGAGCGTATTCAGCGTGTTTTCTAGTTGAATAGATTACATATGCACAACTTAAACCTGCAACACTTTTCAATACATCATCTGTTTTTCCAGTCGCTATATTGTCTAAATCTAAAGTAATTAGGTCCCTACCTTTTACTTTGTTAGTTAATCTTCTTGGTCCTTCAATAGATCCCCCAACAAATCCCCCAACATCTTTAAGATCATCTTGTTTAGTCTTAGAAAGTTTCATATATTCTTCCAAAGTCTCATTAGTTCTATGAGGTATCTTTAATTTTTCAACAAATTCAGACCAATTAATAATATTAGATATCCAATTAATACTCTTTCTATTTTTACCAACACTAATAGTTATTTTTCTATTATTTTGCATCTTACACCTCCTAGTCTTTTTGGTAATAACTACATTCAAATCCATCAGCTTTTAATATTAGTCCAGGAGCCCAATCTATAGATTCACCTAGTACATTACATACTTCTTCTACAGTCAGTTCTTCAGGACTGTCCATAATAACCTCATCATGCACGTGCATGAGTAAGTCGGCTTGTTCAAATCTATCTATAATTCTATTTATACTTAATGCTAGACAATCTCTTGCAATAGCTTGAACTATATTCTCTGTTAGCTTTCCACCATAAGTTGATTCTTCTTGCCACTTCTTTGTCTGCTGATTGATGCCATAATAGTGTAGTGCTGGTCTTCCAAACGCATTATCCTTAATAAATGGTTTAGGATAAAAGAGTTTTCTTTTAGAAGGTAATGTAACAGTAAAAAAATCTTGGCCATAAATTAATTCACTTTCTATAGCAAAGGTTAATCCTCTAAAACTTATAGGTTGAGAATCATACATTACGGCCATAGCATTTTCTCCTATCTCATACCAAAGACTTACTATATTACTATTTGCATTTCTCCAGCGGTGAACTATGTCAGGAAGTTCTTCTTCCGTTAATCCCATTTCTAAAGCATTCATTGCCTTAAGAGCTCCAACACTTCCTTGATATCCTAAAGCAAGTTGGGCAATTTTTCCTTTTTGTCTAAGGTCATATTCCGGATTTCCTCTTGTTATTTTTTCAATTGGAACACCAAACATCTGACTTGCTGTAGCTTCATATATTTTTCCATGAGATGCAAATACATCTTGGACCCATCTTTCATCTGCAAGCCAAGCTATAACTCTTGCCTCTATTGCTGAGAAGTCAGCTACAATAAACTTGTCTTTAGTAGGTATAAAAGCAGTCCTAATAAGCTGTGAAAGGGTATCAGAAACATTTCCATAGATTAGTTCAAGTCCTTCTATGTTTTTACTTTTTGCAAGTCTCCTGGCTTCATCTAGAGTGCCTATATAGTTTCTAGGCAAGTTCTGCATCTGAACAAGTCTGCCCGCCCATCTACCAGTTCTATTAGCTCCATAGAATTGAAGTAATCCTCTTACCCGATTGTCTTTTCCCTTTGCTACATCCATAGCAACATATTTTTTAATGCTTGTTTTAGAAAGCTCTTGTCTAATTTCTAATACTCTTTTTATATCTTCAGGTAAATCCTTTTCTAATTCTGATGATACCGTTCCTTTTTGCATATTTTCCATTTCAATGCCTCGTTCATTTAACCAGGGTAGGAGTTGCGCAGTACTATTAGGATTATCAAGTTTAGTAATACTTATTGCTTCCTGGAGCATTTCCGTATCAATAACATCATTTATATATAAGACACTATTAATAAAATCAACATCTACCATTATTCCTTTAGAATTCATCTTAATATCTCTTATCCATGACTTCTGTTCTTTTTCAGGGATTGGAAATAATCTTAGTCGATTGTATATTTCCATTTCTGTAATAACGTCTTGAATGCAGTATTCTTTGAATAACTCCCATCTGTCTAAGTCATGCGCAGGTAAGTTTCTGTTTCTTTGCCCATTACTTCTAGTCGGATTGCAAGGTACACAAAAGTATCTAATAAGAGCCTTACCAGCACTTAGCTTTTGCTTATCACTTGGAAGGCCCAATGCTTTTCCAGTTGCTTCAAGACCAGCAGTATATCCACAGTAAAGTCCATGAAACATAGTATCTTGCCATTGTTCGATTGCCGTTTCATATCCTGCACGATTTAAGCAATACCATTCAAATGGGGCATTGTATGCATGCTTTGTAACCCCCTCATTATTGAGGGCATCTATAATATCTCTAGGTATCTCTTCACCTTGTGCTAGATCGATAAGATGAACTTCTCCAAAGTCGATTGAGTAGGCAAACAACAGTATTTCAAACGCATCACTTTGCGCATATTTATATAATCCAGTCTTACCTATAGGCTCATCACTATATGTTTCTATGTCTATACTAAGATGTTTCATTAACATCACCATCTAATGCTTTTTGTCCATAATAAAAATTCAATACGTCATCAATAGTCAATTCATTAGCATAAATGATTTCTATTGTTTTCTCTAAGGAGCTAAAAGCTTTTAACAGTTCTTGCAACACTACTATCTGTGGGCTTATTAAATCTAATTCCTCAATAAAATAATTGTAAAATTCTGAATATCTTGCGCTATCAATAATATACTCTTCGCTTAAAAATTCTAATTTCTTTTCCATAATGTATCTCCTAAGAATCAAGGGAGCATTAAAGCTCCCTAATCTAACTATTACATTGGCATTCCTGTTACAGGATTAATTGCTGGTGCTCCTTGTCCTACTGCTCCAAATACTGAATCAGCTGAAGGAGCTCCACCACCAAGTGGCTCACCATCTTCTAATTTTTGTACAGGTCCGAGACCAACTCCGATACCTTTCTTACCTGAAAAGTAATAAGGGTAGAAATTTACATTTACTCTTGCATAGCAACCGCTATAGATTTCTGATTGATTTATTATAGGATTTAAGTTTTGGTCTACTACTTCAGGTGGATAGTCCACACTTGAAGATACCGTCATTACCCAATGTCCTTTACATTCAGTACCAAAAGGCATTCCATCACTTGGTCTTACTCCGTCACCATCATGAATAGGAGTTGACACTACTGGAGGAACAACTCCACCCCATTTGTCTCCTGCGCCTTTTCTTTTTGCTTCTTCAATAGCTGCATCAATCCTTTGTTTAGTTCCTACATCACTCTTTGGAATAAGAAGTGTTACTGAATACTTTTCTTCTTGTCCTGGTTGCATTGCTCTTGGTTTAAATAAGTTAGCATAGCTAAGTCTTACCTTTCCTGTAGTTGTATTTGTATTAAATGTTTGATTACTCATTATCTTTTCCTCCTAAATTTTAACTAAATGCTTCTTCTGCACTTATAACATTTGTAATTGCTTCTCTTTTATCTCCAAGTTTTACTAAAGTTGGTTTCCCTTGTGGTTTTATAATTAATTCTTTTCCTAACTCAGCAAGTTCTTTTTTACCAACTAGTTTTTCTAAATTACTAAGCGTTTCTAAACTCTTTGGTTTATAGATTACTGCTTCTTCAAATCCTGCTCCAACCAATATTTCTGCAAATCCGAGTTCATCAGTAATTTTTCTATTGGATCTACCTTCTACAGCTTTCCAGCCTAAAACTTCTCTACCAGCTAGACTTTCAGATAATGCGTATTCCTCTAAATCTGAAACCCATTTCTTTAAGTCTTGGGCTTGAAATAAATACTTACCTACTTCTTCATTAGTGAGAGTTTTAGGTTCTATCTTAGTAAATCCAGCAAGCTTTATATTCTCTTCTGCTCTCGCTCTACATACAGCTTTAGCTCTACAGAATCTGCAATGTTCTCCAACTTTAAAATCTCCCTCACCAGCTATAGCTTTTGATGATTGTCCTTTTACATATTCACCAAATTTCAATAGTTCATCAATTGTAAGTCCCCAGCTAGAAAAGTTATCAAGTCTAGGCTGAACAACATGAAGATATATCTGTTTGATATCATATAAAAATCCATAACTTGCATAAGCCCCTAGACCATAAAGCATAAGTTGTGTGTTTTCTTCCGGATATACTGGAACTCCTTTACCATATTTAAAATCTATAACATGGAGCGCATCTCCACTTATCATTATGCAATCAGCTGTTCCAAATCCTTCATCTGCCCATTCTCCATATTCAACCTTCTTTTCAATTGCTACATATGGCCTACCTATCAATCCAATGGAAAGACTTTTCAAATAGTCGAAATAGTCATCAGTGTATCTATCCATTTCAGGATTCCAAAGTTCATCCTGCTTGAATATATCCATTCCTTTTTTAAAATTTTTAGGACCAATTCCTTTAAGGAAATACTTTGAAGCTTTTAATTCTGCTACTGCATGGGCCAGAGTTCCTTCTTTTGCAAAATCTGAAGTAGTATCTTCAAATTCTTCTTCAAGTAGTAAACTAGGAGTGCAGTTAAGCCATCTTTGTGAACCACTTGCGCTTAATCTTGCATGAGCTGTCATTATATATCAGCTCCTAACTCCCTAAGTTTTATGGCAAATTGTCCATACAGAGCTTTATCAAGTTGAGGTAAAGCAGTCACTTTAAAATCATTTTGAAGTAGATTTATTAGTTCACTTTGTTTCCCTTGGTCCATTAAACTAACACTGGCTTTAGATAATTCATCTAAGGTATAACTCTTTTCAGTTGTAGGAACAGTAGTTGGTACTGATGTAGGTTCATTAACAGGTTCAACTACTATTTCTTTAGAATCTTCATCCGGTTCAGATACTTCCTTATTCATTTCAGCTATAGCTTTTACTGTGTTTTCCATCCCATTATGATGAGCGATTGCACTCGCTAAAAACGAAATACTTTCTGCTAAGCTATTCAAACCTTCTATTTTGATTGTTATATCCATTTACATCTTCTCCTTTTGTTGATACAATAAGGATAAATACAAGCGTTGAAATTTGTATTATTGGATTTAGATGTCTGCCAGGACTCTAGATCCTTTTTCTTTATCCCTATGTATTTAATCAATAATTCCAATATCGTTCGCTCCTGCTATTCCTAGTAATATAAACAATATAAATAGTCCTAATACTGGGAATATAAATTTGGTTAAATCTACAACCACAATCTTACTCTTTCCAAAATACTTAATCTTATAATCATTAGTAATTATTATCTTTGGTTTACCTCTTATCTTTTCCATTTGTTACCTCTCTTTCTATTTGATATAATCTCCCTAAAAGGAGTGTGGTTACAATGAATAAACATTACGGGTATCATGTAGATAGAGCAAATACATTGAAACTTGATGACACAATATCTTTGACAGATTATGAAACTATTTTATCAATCGTGAAACAAGATGCTATGGCCCCAGCTTTAAAAATGCTTTATCCTGATGGACTTTCTAATCATGGTATGCAATATGCCTTATGTGGAAAAATGGATTTCAATTCCCATTTAATAGAACAAATTTTCGAACTTTTAAGATTGAAATACTTTCCAAATAAAGTATCTCGTTTTCAAAGTATATTTGCCTTTAGTAATTATGAGGATGCCAGAGTCTTTTGTGATTCTGAGCTAAAAAAGGCGGATGAATCATGTACAACACCCGATTCAAAGTTTTCAATCTATAAAATTGAATGGTCTCATGATAATTTTCAAGAACATGATATGAAATTATTATCAGGAACAACTGTGATTAATAGTTATCAGAATGCTCTTTCTTATTGGGAAGGCACCATTTCTCAAAATTCTGTCATTGAAATCTTAGTTAAACCACCAATTAAAATTGTTGATCTAATGAAATAATCCATAAAAACAAATTTTCATCTTTCTGGGCAAGTTCTTTTCTTTGATTAGATTATTGAACTTGCCCAGTCGTATTTCATCTAATATAGTCCTCATCCTCTCACTTAAAATCATTCATATCTTCTCCCATATGCGCCATAAGCCAATCATCAACCTTGTTAGCAATTATCTTTGCCCTATTGCCAACCATAATCTTTGGAAAGTCATTTTGCTTTACCATTGCAGCGAATACATCCTCACCAATATCATTACTATCAAGAAACTCTTTTATTGTAATTAGATACTTCATAATCAATCACCTACTTACCTTTAAGACCTAAAATCGCTGATATTTCTTTTCTATAGTGTTCTGGTTTACGATTACCTTTTACTATGTCAGAAACATATCCAACACTTACTCCTAATTCATTTGCGATATCGGTCATAGTAATTCCTTTTCTAAGCATTGCTTCTTTTACTTCAACTTCAAATTCAATCTTATTATCCACGCCACACCCCCTAATATAAATATCTTCTGCATATATGTTGACTTTTCTCTGATTATATGCTAATATTTAAGCATAAAAAGAATATGTAATATTAATTGCTCCCCAGCATTAATTACTATTTTTCCTATTCAATTTATGCTTAAGATTTAGCTTAACTTAATTATAGCTGCTATAAATCTAAATGTCAATAGATTTTATGCAGTGATTAGTTTTATTTTGTCTTAAGCGTGTAGAAGGAGGTAAAAATGAACACTTTAGACAGAGTAAAAAAATTAGTAGCAACCAAAGGAATAAGCTTAGCAGAACTAGAAAGAAGAACCGGTCTAGGAAATGGAACTATATCTAGATGGGATAAATCCCTTCCAACTGGTGATAAACTTCAAAGAGTTGCTAAAGAACTAGGAACTACTATTGACTATTTAGTAAGTGGAGAAGATGAAGAAAATGCAAAAGCTAAAATTATTGCAAGAAATGCTTCTTCCCTTACAGATGAACAATTAGATCTTATTAATAGCATGATTGAGCATCTAAAAAGTAATAAATGATACTGTACATATGTTCGTTTTTGTGCTAACATAAAACTACATTATTTTACAAAAGGAGACAAATATGACGTACAGAAAATATCTTTGGGAAAAGATAGTTGAGTTTCAGCAGGATCAATCGTTAATTAATTATCCAATAAATTTATACGAACTTTGCAAACAAAATGAATGGCAACTAATTACATATGATCAGAACTCACCTCTTGTAGATATTTCTAATGATGGATTTTCAGTTTATAGAGATAATGAATACTATATATTTTATAATGCTTCTATACATGAAAATCGCATTAGATTTACACTAGCCCATGAGATAGGTCATATAGTATTGAATCACCATGTTGAATTCAATTGTGAAATTATTTTAGATAATTCTGTTGGTTCCTATATAGAAGATGAAGCCAACATATTTGCTAGAAATCTATTAATACCCAATCAATTAGTCAGTGAAATAGAGTATAAGTCGGTAAAAATACTAGCTTCATATTTTAAAGTGAGTGAAGTCGCCATGGCTACTAGATTAAACACTCTCCAAATTGATAATCGTTTTTTGAAATATGATAAAACTAAGCCACTAGAATACTGTTATAATGATTTTCACACTATTTTTGAGTGCTATCAAATGGCATTTAATAGAATGCATGGAGTAAGATATTAGCACCGAAGGGTATTTATCTTCAAAACAAAGTGAAATTGGATATGAAGGGAGTTTTTATGGGCTTTTTAAACAAATTTATAAATCTCTTTCTAGGAAAAACAAAAATTCGATTAGATAAAAACGAAGGGCCTACTAATTTTGAGAAATCAAAACCTTCTGCACATAGAAATCCCAAATTTGATAGATCTCAAAAAGAAGATGACTTAAAATTTGATTTTTTAATTAAGCATAGTGAAGAGATAAAAGATTATGAAGATGCTTTTTATAACATGTATAGAGATAAGGGGTCTACGACAAAAGAAGAACTACAAAATTTGGAGAATTCTCTTATTTTGCTAAATGAATTAAAAAAATTCTGCTATTCATACGGAAAAGGTGGTAGTCTATATTTTGATGATATGTGGATGCATTTACATAATTCAAAAAATAATTGCTTTTCTTTCGAGAGTTTAATAAACACGCGAATACAAGACATTAATACTCTGGACAGTTGCAGAAATGATATAATATTGTTTTTAGAATCTAATCCAGGTTTTATTCAAAAAAATATTTATGAACAACTTCCAAAATATAATACTTCAACGATTCAAAAAGTCTTAAGATTATTAGAGAAAGATTCGCTTATTAATAGGGTGAAAAAATCAGGATCATATGAACTTACTATTAAAACACCTTATGAACCCATAAGTAAAAGTGATATAAATCCTATAAGTGATACTTTAAAGCAAATTGAGATTCCCGACACCTCTATATCATTTCGAACTATAGAATTATCAGATGAACTATTTTTAATTCCAAATGAAATTAAAGACTTATTATGGTTTGCAGATGGACCTTACAAAAATATTATCGTACAAAATTACATAGATATAGCTATTGGAAAAGAAAAGATTAGAATTCCATTAAGAAACGGAGAACCTTCTGCAATATCTTTTGAGCTTCCAATCGAATCTGGGATAGATAATTATAATATAGGCTACTATCCTTTCTATACTAATTTGAATCCAGTGCAAAGATATAAATATTTGACCTGGTTAAAGGATATCAGAAGTCCTATAGATATAGGCTATGTATTCATATTTTACTATGGATTGGAAAGACACTTGCTATTTGGAGACTATATCAATGCAGCAAAAGCAATAGTAATACTACAAAACTTTCATGATAATAGAAGTTTTCAAGCTTATTCAAATGATGCAATCTTTATATCCTCGATAATAAATAAGGATGTTACTTTCTTAGATTATATCAATACAAACAAATTAAGTCCTCAACTATTAGCAACATATAAAACACTTTATGAGCTACCATTAACAGCTAATGATATTGTAAGAATGTCATCAGTAGTAGGGTGGACAAATAACAGATACATCAAGATGTATCCTGAATTATTTAAAAAAACTCTTGAAGAAGTAATGATAGATAAATATTCAACTAAAGAATATGATATTGATAATGATTTGTTTCTAAATACTAAAAAGACTTTCTCATTAATGCTGGCCAACTATTCAATTGATTATGAAAATAGAGGAATAGCAATACCAGATATACTATCTGATACGGCGTTAAAGAAAGATCTACATAAAATTTTAGAAACAACCCATGAAACAGTTAAGAAAAAATTAGCTGAAGGAAGAAAGAACAAGAATATAGATACAGTAGATACTAAATAGTTATTTGAATATAAAATACTAGAAAATAATATATTTTAATTTAATAGACAGTATTAAAAGATAGGAGGGCACTATGAATATTTTTGATGTAGAACATGGTGATTTTGCTTTTTTTGTAGAAGATAACAGTATATACGATGCTAAATCGAGGGATTATGTTTATTTTATTGAGGATGACCATATCTTTAGCGTTGAATCTGGAAAATTTGTTTATTTTATTGAGGATGACCATATCTTTGAAGCTCATTCTGGTAATTTTGTATACTATATAGTAAGGTAAGCTGCAACCAGATAATTAAATACGCATCAAATCTTATACTATTAAAAACTAAAATCCCCTACCCTGCTGGAACAGGATAGAGGATGAATGATAAGGTTACATAATAATATAACCCCTCAAGACAGTTATATTATATCATGTAGCCTGCTTAAAATACAACTTAAGGAGGTTATTTTAATGTCGAAAACAGAAACACGGATTAGATTAAAATCAAACGGGGAAGGAAGCCTAAGCGTCCAACAAAGAAATGGTAAAAACTACTATATAGCTCAGGTAACTGTTGGATTTGACAAAAACGGAGAGCAAATTAGAAAAACTTTTGGAGGGTATAAACGTGGCAAAGTTGTAGAAAAAATGAATGCGGCTATTTATGAAGTAAATAACAGCATTTATGTTATTGGGAATGAGATGACTTTTGGAGATTTCTTTAAAGAGTGGATTTTCACTTACAAAAAGGTGGAACTAGCTCCTAGATCATTTGAATTATACGAGACTTCTCACAGATTAAAAATTGAACCTTTTCCAATTGCGAAAGTTAAACTCAAAGAACTCAAGACTATCCAATTACAAAAATATTTTAATAGCTTATTAGATGACGAAGTGATTACTCCAAATGAATCTAGGACATTACTAATGAGAATTAAGTCCTGTCTAAATTTTGCAGAGGAACAAAATTTGATTATGAGAAATCCAGCAAAAGGAGTCAAGTTACCTAAAGTAATAAAAGAAGATTCTTACAATGTTTTTTCATTTGAAGAACAAAAGAAGATTCTAAACACTCTAACTGATTCAACTGTAGATGTCCTTCTCAAGCTAACGTTCGCTACAGGACTACGATTAGGCGAAGTTATAGCACTTAAATGGAGTGATTTAGCTGACGGAATATTAAGCGTCAATAGACAGTATATACCCCAATATAATATCAAAGAAGATGGGACAAGAACACGTAAATATGTGTTCTCTAATCTTAAAACAGATAAAAGTAATCGAGAAATTCCACTCCCAACTAATATTAATACAATGTTACTCGAACACGAAGCTATTCAACTTAAAGAAATTATGAGGGTAAGAGATGTATATGATGATAAGGATCTTATATTTGCTGACAAAATAGGAAATCCTATAGAAAGAAAAAGACCTGGAAGACGATTGAGTAAAATTTGTAAAGACCTTAAAATAGAACATAGAACTTTTCATAGTATTAGGCATAGCTATGCAACTCGTCTTTTTGAGTTAGATGTTCCAATTAAAACAGTGCAAGAATTAATGGGCCACACTGATATGGCAACTACTATGAATATATATACTCATGTTATGCCAGAGCAAAAAGAAGAGGCTGTCAGTAAATTAAATGCCATGTTTTAATGCTGGTAGCATACTCGTAGCATATTTTAGATATTTGTATTTTAAAACATAGCATAATACAGTTGTTACAGTGTTTTAGTGACGATTCCTCTCAAGCGCACCAACAGTATGTGTATTTTCCTAAGTTCTTCTAAGATATTGGAAAATACACTTTTTTTATTTTATGCTAGTGTAAGATTCTCTAGGTTTTCCTATGTTTATTGCCTCAGTTGCTCCCCGAATAAAAAACAGGTTGCAAAAGCCATAATTACCGCTACAACTTGAACAGCTACTGCATCTGCTATATTGAATGCTGTAAGTAGAGCTGTAATGAATCCTACTATAGGTGGCTGGAGTGATTTGTTTCCAGGTCAAAGACCAACATCAGATATATCAGGACACGCGCAATTTTATCAATTGGCTGACAATACTTATGACATAAGAGTTAGAATGGTAAACTATGTAAGTAACAATCAAGTACCAAAACTCTCTAGTGTAACACTGATTGCAGACGATATAGGTGGGGGTATGGAAATGGGATATATCACTAACACAGGGGACTTTTATAATTCTTCTATGCAGAACGGAAGGAATGAAGGATTAGAGCCTTTCGGAAAGACATTTACAAAAATTGTATATGGTAATATGAGGAGTGGGAAATATGTAATCGCAAATATACCTCCACTTACAATACCTGATTATAATCTAAAACCTGGGGAAAAAACATCTCTTTTATATAAAGATTCAGGAATATACACTAGGACGAATGATTATAGAGATATATCTGACTCTTTAATACAAAAGTTCACTAAAAAATAAATAGAATGAATAAAACGGACAGATAAAAAACAGTTTAGATTCTTATCTTTACTATTAGTTTTTGTGTTTGTATTTTCCTTATGTACAAAAATACTAGAGGACTAGATTAATTTCTAGTTCTCTTTTAAAATTGTTTCCAATACTTCAAAATGGCATAAAATCAAGAAATACAATAGTATTAATCATAAATATAAACGCCATGCGAAGCAATCTGAAAGGTATATTTTTGAACGTTCAAGCAATAAAAAAGGACCTCGGCAGTCCTTGTAATTTCTTACATTAAATGATAATCTTCTAAACTTTTTATTACTAAATCCAAGTTTATGTCTGTTACTTCACTTAATCTTTCTATAACTTCAATTAGTGCATTGTAACGAGTTTGTTTTCCGTAAATTTTGTCTACTTCAATATGTGCAAAACATTCATTCAATAACGCTTTTAATTTGTCGTGTTTATCTCTGTCTAAATAAGTTGTCTTAACAACTCTAACACTTTCCATTTTATCGTCTTTGTTTTCATACATTTGTTTAGCTTGCATAATCGCATCTTCTTTTGTGTCTGCTTTCACTTTAAACGTATAGTATTCTCCTTCACCTATTATTATATCAAATTTTTTGTTCATCATCTCACCTCTTGCTTTTATTATATACTTTTTAAATTAAATTTATTATAAGTATTTTGCTTTTATTATAGCAATTTTCTATTATATGAAACAATTTCTTCTATAATTACATTGAAGTGAAATCGCGAATAAATTAATTAAACTAGAAAAGAAGATACTACAGAAGTAGAATATTTATAAATCCTATACAGATTACATGATATAATAATATTAAGGAGTGATATTATGAACGAAAACAACAAAACAGATGACAACATTGAAATAAGGAGATTATACTTTCACTTATATCGATTAAAACTTGTTGATAAATATGGGAAAATGCGTGAAGAAGTCAAAGCTAAAGTTAATAAAAAAACTGGTGAAGTTACACTTTTTATAGATATTGAAGACGATGATGAGTAAATAAAAATGCTATGAAATGACTACTGTATTGTAGCTATTCCATAGCATTTTTGATACATTATCTAATTATCAAATTTATTTAAACTCTGATCATAGTTCTTCTTTACTCAAGAATATGTCCAGTCCACTCATCCCCAACACTTTTACAGACGCATTTAAATTCCTTTTACCATATTCATTTCCAGAGGCAACTTCAAATTCCGGAGTATGTGTTTTTGCATTTTCTTCCAGCCCAATATAAAATTGAATAGCAGGAATTTCATGAGTGACATTTCCCATATCTGTGGAACCAAGACCTTGCTCCATCGTTCTTTCAATATACTCTTCGCCTATATAATCCATATTATTTCTTACATAGTTCACGATTTTCTTATTGTTCTTCACTTCTTTTCTAATTTGACCTTTTTGTTCTATCTTAACTTTTGTGCCTGTTGCTAAAGCAGCACCCTCTGCACATCTATTTACAACTTCTATAATCTTAAGTAAATCATCATAATTTAATGCACGAATATTAAATCGACCTAATGCTTTCTCAGTTATAACATTATCTACTGTACCGCCCTTTAAAATTATTCCATGTACTCTAGAATAGTCTTTAAAGTGTAGTCTTTGAGAATCTAATGCATTAAACATGAGAATCAAACTACTTAATGCATTGATTCCACCACCAGGATTTGCTGCAGCATGAGCAGATTTTCCTGTGAATTCATATTCTATATTAACTGCAGAGTATGATATATCATCTGGAATTGATTTATTTGTTGGATGCATTAATAATGCTGCATCTATATCTTTAAAGTATCCTTCTTTAATCATAAGTACTTTCCCGCTTCCATTTTCTTCTGCTGGTGTACCTACTACTCTCAATCTACCTTTGATATCATATTTTTCCATTATTTCTTTAAGGACTACCCCTGCTCCCATTGATGATGTTCCTATTAAATTATGTCCACAAGCATGGTCTATTTCCGGTAAAGCATCATATTCTGCAAGGAAAGCTATGTCTTTGCCTTCTCCATTTTCGTAAATCGCTTCAAATGAAGTTTCTAAATTGCAAATTCCTCTATTAACTTTAAATCCATTTTCCTCTAAGTAGTCTGTAAGCACTTTTTGTGCTTTGTACTCTTTAAAAGCCAATTCAGGATTACTGTGGATATACAAACTTATCTTTTCAAAATCTTCCTTTTTCGCGTCTGCTAATTCAATAATTTCGTCTTTAAGTTTATTTATATCAATCATTTAACCATCCCTTCTAAAAGCTAAGTTTAACAAGTTTATTTAATCATTTTACCCAATGTTTGCAAATGGTTCATTTCTCCATAAAGGTCAATTAAAGTATCAAACTCTTCTTCATCGTAGAAACTACATCCATTACTCGTAAATCTTTTTGCTACTTCTAAAGCGAATCTAGCAGAATTTTCAATATCTGTAAAATGACTTGCTCCAGTTGCACATCCAGCTACGGCTGTTTCTGTAGTAATAGCTATTCCCACTACCGGTTTATCTGTATGTGTAGCAGGTTGCATAATGCTATTAATATGACTAAGACCATTTCCATAAGGAGTGATATCTTGTGTCGTTATAGGAAGTACAAACGGTGCTTTTCCTGTAGTTGTCATCATAATATCCAATAGATCTTCACTTGTTTTTAATATATATCCTTCTTTTACTGTAGGAGATATTGCAAATCCATTATTATTGACAATATTATTCCCTTTAGTTGTATCAATAGATAATATAGCATCCATATCCTTATCCACTTCTTGCTCATTACATGTTTTCATATCTATTGGAGAACCCATAAAAGGTACTGGATCATGTGGCATCGTAGGTGCATCTGGACAAATATGAGTAGATATTATCACATCGCCTTTTAATACATCGCCTCTTTCTTGCATTCTAGACAGCTTTAATGCTATAGCCAATGCTGCTATTGCGCCATCCCCATCTGAAACACTTCCTACTACACTAGGTCTTGCCCCAATTCCGCCCAATCTTCCTATAATACCTAATGTTTTATACTTACCACTATTAATTTTACCACTCTCGCCAGGTATTTTTATCTTTATAAAGTCAGTTTTCCCATTTTCTCCATATACAGTCTTCACTGTAATATTTTCATGGAAACTTTTTTCAAAAACTCGTTTGACTTTTTCTCCATCGACTTTACTATCATCTATTACTTCATATATTTCTATTAATTCTTTTATTAACACACTATATCCCCCTCATATTGCTGATTTTAATTAATATAAGCTCCTACTCCTGGACCAAATGGCAATCCTAGTTTAAACCATAGTATTAAGAATACTATCCATACAGCTAAAATAATTATTGAGTATGGCAATGTCATTGAGAATAATGTTCCTACTCCTGCTTCATCATCGTATTCGTTCATATATCCTAATAAAACTGGTATTGACTCGTTTAAAGGAGATATTATATTAGTAGCTGAATCTGCAAGTCTTCCCATAATTTGTACAAATCCAGGATTATAATTCAATAGTCCAAATAAAGGAATAAACACTGGTGCAACCATTGCCCATTTCGATGAACCGCTTATAATGAATAGATTTATAAGTGACATTATAAGAATAAATGAAACTATTAATGGAATTCCTACAAATCCTGATTGATTAAGTAAATTAGCCCCTGTGACTGCTATTATAGTACCTATATTAGACCAGTTGAAAAGCGCTATAAACTGTCCCATTATAAAAGCTGTAACTATAAATGAATCTACTGTCTTAATACCTTTCGTCATATACTTAGGTATATCTGAAACTTCTTTTATAGTTCCAACAGTAAGACCGTACGGAATAGATACTGCTACAAACATTAAAAACATTATAGGGATTATTCCTGAAAATAACACTGACCCATTTACTAATGATCCGGTCTCTGGATTTCTAAGAATACTATCTTGAGGAATAGCTAATATTACTATTATAGCTAAAAATACTATTAATCCAATTCCTGCATTTCTTAGTCCTTTAGATTGAATTTCAGTAACTTCATTAGATTGGATATTACTTATTTTCTTATCATTTTTAAGTTTCCCCAATCTAGGTTCAATTATCTTCTCTGAAACTACAGTACATACGAATGCAATTAAAAACGTTGATGCAATCATAAAATACCAGTTACCCGTTACTGGAATTTCTGGCAAGCCTACAATTTTACTAGCTTCGTTGGTTATACCAGTAAGTAAACCATCTGTACCAGCTATTATAAGGTTTGCAGAAAAACCTGCTGATGTTGCCGCATACCCTAAAGCTATTCCAGCCATTGGGTTTCTATCTAATGTGTGGAATATCATTCCAGCTATGGAAGGAATTATTATTACCGCTGCATTTGAAGCAATATTTCCACAAATACCAACTAGTGCTATCATGAAAGTTATAAGCCTTGGCGAAACTCCCATTATAGACTTTCTCATAAAAGTTACTAATAAACCCGCTTCTTCAGCTAATCCTATAGCCATAGCCATTACTATAACTAATCCAAGAGGTGCAAAACTTGTAAAGTTCTTCATACTATTTAATAAAAGCCATTGTAGTCCTTCTAATGAAAGAATGTTTTTAGCTTCTACAATCTCGTTGTTACTTGGATTAAGAACACTTACCCCTAATTTACTCATTACTAGAGATAGTAGTGATAATATTACAATTAAAAAGAAAAATAGCACAAAAGGATGAGGAATTTTATTTCCAACCCTTTCTATCCAATTTAAAATGCCACCTTTTTTTGTCTCTTTCTTCTCCATACCATCTTCTCCTTTCTATATCAGAATTATATCAGTAGAAACTTTACATATCTAGAGCGTTAATGTATGATTATATCATTAAATATTTATGCAATGTGCACAATGAACTCAAAGGAGTGAAATAAATGAATGTAACGGTAAAAGATGCTATGCAAATAAGTAGTTTCAAGGAGTGTACTCTTATTGCTGGAGAATCTGGGATTGATAATATTATATTAAAGATTACTAGTATGGAGGTTCCTGATTTGGCACCTTGGTTAAATGAAGGAGATTTTTTAATTACGACTGGTTACTCTATAAAAAATGATCACAAAAATCTAATAAGTTTGATTAGAGCCCTAAAAGAAAATAAATGCTCAGGTTTAGCTATAAAAACCAAATACATAGGTACCATTAGTGACGATACCATAAATTTATGCAATGATTTATCTATGCCATTAATTATAATTCCTAATAATATGCCTCATGTAGACTTGACTGTACCTTTATCAAAGTTAATAATTGATAATTCTATTATTAAATACGAGTATTCCATAGAAATGCACAAAAAATTTATAGATTTGGAATTATCTAATAAAGGACTAGACGGAATCACTGATTTATTACACCATCTATTAAATATAAATTGCTATATTTTAGATCCATCCTTCAAGGTTCTATCAAGTAATGACAAAGAAACTACTCCTGAATTCTTCATAAATAACAACTGCACAGAACATCTATTATCGTACGCAAAATCAAATAAACTTTATAGCAATATCGTGTTAAATGAAAAAGAGTATATCATCAGGACAATTTATCTAAAATCTTCTATTTCTGGATATCTCATCTATATTAGACCAGAAATACCTCATGAAATTTTGAACATTATAACAGATCACGCTGCAACGACTATTGCATTAAATTTCCTTAAGACAAATAGTCAAATAGACCAAGGCAACAGACTAGATAATATCTTACTTATGGATATAATTACTGACAGTATAACTACGGAAGATGAGATAGAGTTAAGAACTAACTCTCTTAAATGGCCAAGCCTGCCTGGTAAAATCATAATTTTTGACATTAAGGACTTTAAAGAGTTTTCAAAGAATATTCAAGAAGATGATATTCATAATATAAAGTACAAAATACTAGAAATCATAAATAAGAATCTAAATAAACTATATTGTGAATATAAGACATTTTTCTTTAGTGATAATTTCATAACTCTAATAAATTGCAAAGATGAAAACAAACTGGAAGAAGCTCTAAATACTATCATTAAATTTATCAATAAAACTTATGAGCTTGATTTATTAGTAGGAATAAGCAACTCTTTCACCAACTATAATGATATAAGATTTGAGTACGATAACTCTAGAAACGCCATATCTATAGGGAAAAGCTATATAAGAAATCAAATTACGGATAGTATGATATTTGACATTTCTAAACTCAATTTAGAAAACTTTATCATCAATAATAGAAATAGCCCATTATTGTCTGATTTCATTAGAGAATACACATACGATTTAATAGAGTATGACAATGAAAATAATACCACGCTATACAAAACTCTTTTTACTTATATAAAACTAGGCGGAAACACTAGTGCAGCTGCAAGAGAGTTGTTTATTCATAGAAATACGATGATATACAGGATTAATAAATGTGCAGAAATTGTTAATATGGATATATTCAATCCTGAAATTCAACTTAATTTTTATCTTGCCTATAAAACATATATATTAATTAATACAAATTAGCATAAAACACCTGTTGAGTCATTCGTTCAACAGGTGTTTTTTAGTTAAATTCAATTATTTCATCAAATATAGACAGTTTATCTTCACTAAACTGATGGGAAATTATAATTACCATCCTATCTTTTATTGAAAGAAGTAGTGATTCTATCTCACTGGCATTTTTCTCATCAATGTTAGCAAATGGTTCATCAAATATCATAATTTCACTTTCTCTAAGGAGTGATCTTGCAAGGGTAATCCTTCTCTTTTCTCCACCTGAAAGATTATTTCCCCCTTCAAATATTTGCATATCTAAACTATTCTTATTAGCATATTTCTCAAGTCCTACTTTTTCTAGAGTCTCTAGCAACAATTCATCTTCCATATCTTGGTACATAGTGAGATTATTTCTCAACGTATCTTCAAAAAGTATAGCATCTTGCCTCATTACAGTAAAATGGCTATTTAAGTTTTTTATATCCGCTATAGATACGTCGTTTATACTTATTTTCCCACTATTTAACTCATAATATCCTAACAATAAATTAATACTAGTAGTTTTACCTGAGCCACTTTTTCCCTTCAACAAATACTTGCCTTTTGGTGAAAACTCCATATTAAAACTATTTAAAATCGTGTTCTTTCCATACCCGAATGATATATCTTCGAACACTATCTTCTCTACTTTATCAATTACTTCTTTACTTTTTTCTGAACTATGCATCTCGCTATTCAAAAATCCAATCATAGATTCATTTACAGGTACAACTGAAACTAAATCTTGAATAAAATGCGATAGATATATTATAGGGTAGGACAATTGATCTATCATACCTATCGTGACAAAAAAATCTCCTGCCGAAAATTCGCCTTTTATCACAAGATAAATAGCAAATATCATAACTATAAAGTGTGAAAAATAAGATAGACAACCTGATATTAATCTAGTTAAATAGCCAATATTTCTTTTATTAAAGTTCTTTTCCATGACTAATTCATTTGAATTAATGAAGTCTTTTTTAATTGCTTTCTCTATAGAATAGTTTTTGATTATTTCAAAGCCATTTAGCCAATCAGTCATCTTCTTTATATGGATTTCAAATTGTTTCACATGTTCAATTTGAGCATTTTTCAACTTTTTCTCCACTAATTTTGGAACATAAAGTGGCATAGTTAATAGTAATAGCGTTATTATCGCAATTCTATAATCCATTATGAACATAGAAATACTCACCAATACAATTCGCCCAACTATCTCAAATAACAATGGAATCGTACCAAAGTATTTGTTCTCGATTATATCCATTTCATTAGTATATTGAGCAAGATATTCTCCACTGGTCTTTTTAATAAAGCTGGGATAATCTTTTGAAATCAACGTATCAAAGAAATCAAATCTCAATTGTTTCATTGAGTTAACTACAAACTTTCCTCTTGAAACATCATACAAATAGAAACATCCCATTTCCATTGCTATGAAAACGCCTAATTTTAGTCCATATCTAAGTGTCAAGCTAAAATCTCCACTTATTCCACTATCTAATAACTCTCCTTTAATAAATTGAACTCTTATGGCAAACATTGTCGATATCAATGTAAATACCATAGCCATTAGCAAAGTTTTAGAGTTACTCCTTATATATTTTTTCATTGTTTTCCTCCTATTGTAGTTATTCTTTTTCAATAGAAGGCTTTTTAGTCCTTCTATTTTAGAAGGAAATTCTTAATCTACCCATATTACTCACCTCTTTAATTAATAATATTATATCATAATAAATAGATTTCTATATTACTATACAGTTATCATTACTTAAATTTATCTATAGCTTCATCTTCAGTATTTACGAAAAACAAGTTTTCTCCTTTATTACTTTCAATCATAAAAGCTTTTAAGCTCTTTCCAGCATTTTCCAACTCTCCCATTATGGCAATTTTTATTCCGTACTGGACAAATTTCTGAAATGCATTTCCTGCAACTGTATTCTTTAAATCCCAGAACTCATCAACAATGACAATAGTAGGTATAATTACATTTTTACTTTCCGAGTAGTAAAGTGCGCCTATTAAGTCTAGTGCTGAACTTTCATCCCTAATCACCTCTTGTTTATCTACTACAATATTATATCTTACTCCGTCTTTAAGTCTTTCCTCAATAATCATAGTCTCACCTCTTAATTCTAATAATAGCTTATAGACTATCTTCTTTCAATTGACATAAGCATTTTAATATGATATTCTGTTGCCAGGGAATGAAGTTCTCCCTTGGTATATCCTAAACCGCTTACGTAGCTGATGACTTCTGCAATTAAATTTGCGGAAGTATCAGCTTTTTTATTTCCGCAATAAAGGAGAGAAATAAATGCTTACTAGTCTTGCACTAATCTTTTTGCTTGGGATGACTCTAGGCAAAGTATTCAAAAACTTAGACTTCCAAGTCTTATTGGAATGCTGCTTACAGGGATAATACTAGGTCCTTATGCACTCAATCTCATAGATGATTCAATTTTGACAATTTCAGCTGATTTAAGGCAATTGGCTCTAGTAATAATACTAACTCGTTCCGGTCTTTCCTTGAACTCAAAGGATTTGAAAAAAGTTGGTCGTCCAGCTATCATGATGTGTTTCGTTCCAGCTTGTCTTGAAATACTTGGGACGATAGCAATAGCTCCTAGGCTTTTCGACATCACGCTTTTAGAAGCAGCAATCCTTGGAACTGTCATTGCTGCAGTTTCACCGGCAGTCATAGTTCCAAGAATGATTAAGCTCATGGAAAGTGGATATGGTACTAAAAAGGGAATTCCACAATTAATCATGGCAGGGGCAGCAGTAGACGATGTATTCGTAATAGTTTTATTTACCTCTTTTACTTCCCTAGCAACTGGAGGAAATATCTCACTTATAAAATTTACCGAAATACCTATATCCATATTCACTGGAGCTTTTCTAGGATTTTTCATAGGGTGGATTTTAAATCTGTTCTTTAAAACAATTCACATTAGAGATTCGGCAAAAGTCATAATCCTACTGAGCATATCCTTTTTACTAGTGGGTTTGGAAAGTCAGATTAATAATATATTGCCTTTTTCAGGGCTTCTCTCAATTATGGCAATAGGAATGGCCATTTTAAAATTTTATCCTAAATTGGCACCTAGACTATCTAATAAGTTTTCAAAATTATGGGTAGCAGCAGAAATACTCTTATTCGTATTAGTCGGTGCCACCGTAAATATAAATTATGCTATAAATGCAGGTCAAAAGACGATGATATTGTTATTTGTTGTATTGTCATTCAGACTTTTAGGAGTGTTCCTTTCCCTTATTGGAACGGATTTAAAACCTAGAGAAAAACTTTTTACTATGATTGCCTATACTCCAAAGGCAACTGTACAGGCGGCTATAGGTGGACTTCCCTTAGCAATGGGAATACCTTCCGGTCAGTTAATACTTACCGTTGCCGTACTTTCAATTCTCTTGACTGCTCCACTAGGTGCACTTGGAATAGATTTACTGTATGTGAGATGTTTAGAAGTTGATTGACACCAGTATCTTTATAGTCTAAAATTCATTTATACTGACAATTTAGGAGGATTTATGCACAAGATAATAAACTCATGTAATCACTGTGGAAATCAGACAGTGAAACTTGAAAAACCGATAGAGATTAAATGCACTATATGTGATATAGAATACAAAACCGATAAAGCGTGTGTGGAAAACCACTATATATGTAATTCATGTAATGAGAAACTACTTAAAGAGTCTATTGTAAAGTACTGTTTAAATTCTACGGAAGTTAATCCACTTATATTAGCTAGTGAACTTATGAAACTTCCTAATATTCCAATGCATGGACCGATACACCATTTGATCTTCCCCGCAACTCTATTAACAGCCCATGCTAATAGATACGGTAGGGATAGTTTGGAGCAATGGCTTATTGAAGCAGACAAGAGAAGTTCCCATATTCCTGGTGCAACTTGTGGACACTGGGGAGCGTGCGGAGCAGGACTTGGCGTTGGAATATTCTTCAGCATAATTAACGAAGTAGGCCCAATCTCAGGTGATAGCTGGAAAAATACTGGTCTTTTAACTTCTGAGATAATAAGAGATATTGCCATTGAAGGTGGTCCTAGATGCTGCAAACGAGATGGATACATCGCTCTTACCAGTGCTATTAAGTACATCTATGGTAAGGAAGACATACCAGAAATAGTTTGTGATTTCTACGGTAATAATAGAACATGCAAAAGAAAAGACTGCCCCTATTTCCCTATCTAAATTATTTGATTCCTTATTCTTTGAAAATGTGTTAAACTATAGTCATAGAATATGGAGGAGATAATTATGAGATTAAAAGGTAAAATCGCACTTGTAACTGCTTCTACTAGAGGAATCGGATATGCATGCGTGGAGAGATTTGCAAAAGAAGGCGCTACAGTTTATATGGCTGCACGTAATTTGGAATTAGCTAAAGAAAAATCTGATGAATTAGTAGCAAGAGGATATGATGTAAAATATGTCTATAATGATGCTTATAAATATGAAACTTACTCTGAAATGATTGAAGAAGTCATTAAAAACGAAGGAAGAATAGACATTTTAGTTAATAACTTTGGAACTAGTAATCCACAAAAGGATTTGGACATCGAAAATATATCATATGAATACTTTATGGAAACATTAAATGTTAATATTTCTAGCGTATTTATTTCTTCACAGACTGCAATTAAATATATGAAAGAGCAAAAAAGTGGTAGCATCATAAATATATCAAGTATCGGTGGACTTGTGCCTGATATTTCTCAATTAGCTTACGGTACTAGTAAAGCTGCAATAAATTACTTAACAAGAGAAATTGCTGTCCAAGGAGCAAAATATAATATTAGATGTAATGCAGTACTTCCTGGAATGACTGCTACAGATGCAGTTATGGATAATTTGACTCCAGAATTCCAAGAATTTTTCTTAAAACATACTCCTATTAGAAGAATGGGAACACCTGAAGAAATGGCTGGTGCAGTACTTTATTTCGCAGATGATGATTCAGCTTATACGACTGGCCAAATTATGGATGTTTCTGGAGGTTTCGGACAACCAACACCAGTATATGGCGATATGATAATGATGAAAAATAAGAGATAATATGAACAGTGTAGATCGTCTACACTGTTTTTTATTGCCTAATTAGATTGAAATATCAATATTTATGGTATAACTACTAATAGACGCTTGTTTATTTTTAAGAGAGGTGAGTTAAATGAAAGCTTTAATACATGTAGGAGAAAAATCACAATGGAATATAGCAGTAGGCAATACGAAAAATTTAAATATTGTACATCCTGATGCAAATGTTATAATCGTTGTAAATTCAGTTGCAGTAAGGATATTTGAAAATCCGTCAGACGA
>JAAYFG010000072.1 GCA_012728335.1 Tissierellia bacterium
GGTCGATGCGCGTTTTACCTTCACCAATTCCTTTATCTTTAAGTCGTGATAATGAAGGTAAGACATCAATCGGTGGTGTTAAGCCTTTCATTGAAAGTGCACGTGAAAGGATAATTTGGCCTTCGGTAATATATCCGGTTAAGTCAGGAATCGGATGTGTAATATCTTCCTCAGGAATTGTAAGAATTGGTATTTGAGTTATTGAGCCTTTTCTGCCTTTAATTCTTCCAGCTCTTTCGTATATTCCAGCTAAATCTGTATATAGATATCCTGGATATCCTCTTCTTCCTGGTACTTCTTTTCTCGCTGCTGAAACCTCTCTTAGCGCTTCAGCATAGTTAGTCATATCAGTCATTATTACTAAAACGTGCATATCTTTTTCAAACGCTAAATACTCAGCGCATGTCAATGCCATTTTTGGAGTTGCAATTCTCTCTATTGCAGGGTCGTTTGCTAAGTTAATAAACATAACTGCCCTATCAATCGCACCAGATTTAGTTAAGTCATCTATGAAGAACTGTGCTTCCTCAAAAGTTATTCCCATCGCTGCAAATACTACTGCGAATTTATCATCAGTCCCTAGTACTTGAGCTTGTCTAGCAATTTGAGCAGCTACTTCGTTGTGAGGTAGACCACTCGCTGAGAATATAGGAAGTTTTTGACCACGTACTAATGTGTTCAATCCATCTATACACGAGATACCAGTCTGAATAAATTCTGAAGGATAGTCTCTAGATACTGGATTTATAGGTGCTCCATTTACATCTAGATGTTTTTCCGCAATAATTTTTGGTCCGTCATCTTTAGGATTACCTAAACCATCAAATATTCTACCAATCATTGAATCAGAAACGCCTAGCTCAAGTGGTCTTCCTAAAAACCTAACAGTTGTGTCCTTTAAGTTTATACCAGTAGATCCTTCGAAGATTTGTACTGTAGCTTTGTCTCCATGAACTTCCAGTACTCTACCTCTTCTTCTCTCTCCATTTTGAAGTTTGATATCTACTAATTCTTCAAATTTTACACCTTCAACGCCTTGAACCATCATCAACGGTCCGACTACTTCTTGTACTGTTTTATATTCTTTAAGCATTTAGGATTCCTCCTTTGCTTATTAATTTGTCTATTTGTTCTTTTATTTCAATTGAAATTTCATCAATTTCATCTTTGTTTTCATTATCTACGTATTTGGCTCTAGATATTTTTTCAGCAACTGGTAAATCAAGAATTTCATTTAAATAAATGCCTTGATCTAGTGCTTTAACTGAATAATCATAGAAATAAAGAATAGTTCTTATCATCTTATTTTGCTTTTCAAGAGGACAATAAGTATCCACATCATGGAAAGCATTTTGTTGTAAAAAGTCTTCTCTTAATGATTTAGCAGACTCTAGTTTCAACTGGTCGTATTCAGAAAGTGAGTCTCTACCAATAAGTCTAACTATTTCTTGCAGTTCTGACTCTTCTTGTAACATACTCATTGCTCTTTTTCTGTACTCAGAGAAATTAGCATCTATATTCTCATCAAAATAGTCATCTATTTTAGTTTGATATAGCGAGTAAGAGTTCAACCAGTTAATTGCAGGGAAATGTCTTGCGTATGATAATGCGTAGTCTAGTCCCCAGAATACTTTTACAATTCTTAACGTTGCTTGTGATACCGGTTCTGAAATATCTCCTCCTGGAGGTGATACAGCACCGATTACAGTAAGTGCACCTTCTCTTTCATCAGAGCCCAGAGAAACTACTCTACCAGCTCTTTCATAAAAGTCTGATACTCTTGACGCAAGGTATGCAGGATAACCTTCGTCACCAGGCATTTCCTCTAAACGACCACTCATCTCTCTAAGAGCCTCAGCCCATCTAGAAGTTGAGTCAGCCATTAAGGCAACTGAATAACCCATATCTCTAAAGTATTCTGCAATGGTAATACCTGTATATATACTAGCCTCTCTAGCAGCAACTGGCATATTTGAAGTGTTAGCTATTAATACAGTTCTCTTCATCAGTGATTCATTGGTTTTTGGGTCAATGATTTCTGGGAATTCCTTCAATACGTCAGTCATCTCATTACCACGTTCCCCACAACCTACATAAACCACTATTTCTGAATCTGCCCATTTAGCCAGCTGATGCTGAACTACTGTTTTACCTGAACCGAATGGTCCTGGTATTGCTGCTACTCCACCTTTTGCAACAGGGAAAAACGAGTCAATTACTCTTTGCCCAGTTATAAGAGGAGTATTTGGATCTAATTTTTTAACATATGGTCTACCAATTCTTACTGGCCATTTTTGCATCATTTGAAGTTTCTTTTCACCATTTTCAGTTTTTAAAGTAACAATATCATCTGCAACTGTATACTCACCTGATTTGATATCAATAACTTCACCTGAAACATTAGGTGGAACCATTACCTTGTGTACTACAATAGGTGTTTCATCTACTGTTCCTAATATGTCTCCACTAGTTACCATGTCACCAACTTTTACTGTTGGTTTAAAATCCCATTTTCTATCTCTATTTAATGATGGTACAGTATCCCCTCTAGTTAGGAAATCTCCAGATAAAGCTCTAAGTCCGTCCAAAGGTCTTTGAATTCCGTCAAACATTCCTTCGATCATACCTGGTCCTAATTCAATTGACAGAGGACTACCAGTCGTATATACCGGTTCTCCTGGTCCTATTCCCGTAGTTTCTTCGTAAACCTGAATTGAAGCTCTATCACCACGCATTTCTATGATTTCGCCTATAAGTTTGCTATCCGAAACTTCTACTACGTCATAGATATTAGCTTCTTCCATTCCCTCTGCAACTACTAGGGGGCCTGCCACTTTGATAATTTTACCAACTTTCAATATAAGCCCTCACTTTCTATAAAATATTAGAGCCTACAGCTTTTTCAACATTTCTATTAATTCTATCCATTCCAATATTCAATGTTCCCTTATTACTTGGAATTAAAATAACTGCAGGTATAATAGAGTCATCATATCTTGCAATAGTTTCAGGAATTAATTGTGCTAATTGTTCAGTAATGAAAATTACACCATAGTCCTGTCTTGCAAGTGTCTCTACTATTCTTCTTGTATCATCTTCACCTGTTGTAGTAAAAACATCTAGTCCTAGAGCTTTAAAGCCAAGAACAGAATCCTTATCGCCAACAACTGCTATCTTATACATATAAATCACGCAACCTTACTCTAATTTCATCTGGTGGTAGATCATTGATTTTAGCTGTGAAAATTACTCTTATGGACTCAACTTCAGCCTCTTTCGCAACTAAATAGGAAAACAGAACTTCTGGACCATAAGTAATTCTCTTAGACTCTTTTGCTATGTCCATTTGATAGTTTTGCATAGCTTTATCAAACTCACTTATTTTACCATTGGATTTATATCCTTCTAAACCCTTTTGCAAATAAGGACTAATATCGTAGTTCTTAAGTTTTGAGATAATTGAATCTATTGAATCAAAATAATTCAGTCTGAATTCATCTAAATTTATATTTCCACCTGCGACTAAAAACTCATCTACAAAATCTAGCTTCTTATTTTGTGATTTGGCTCTTAAAGTCAATTTAACATTATAAAAGTCAATAGTATTTTTTGAATATCGATTTAGCATAGGTACATTGATCTCTCTAGATAAGATATTTAAATGATTATAATAGCATCTATCTATTATCAAATCTATTCTTTGAGGATCTTTACTGACTTCATAATCCTCTAATGCTCGATTGACTGTTTCTCTGTATTTATCAGTTTCACTCAGTTTCTCGCCTCTGGATATAGTAAGTCTAATTTCATCGGTTACATCTCTTCTTAATTTACAATATAGTCTTTCTAAATCTTCATCTACTATAGATTCTTTGACGATAACTTTCAAATTGTGATATATATAGTAAATCGCCATGATATCAACTATATTTTTATAGGTCGTTACCCCATATATCTCAGAATAAAAATGATTTATTTCCCCGTCTAAAAACGTATCTATATCGTATTTATCATCAAGTTTAGAGATTCTTTCAGAGTAATCAGTTTCACTTAGAATTCTAAATACATCATCTATTGTTTTAGCATCAGTCATTCTATCAATCTGATCTCTCCTAAGAAGTGATTTCTCGTAGACTCTCGTAGTGGCAGAAGCTTGTACAAATTCCTCTCTCTTCACGCCATCACTCCTCTTTGAATAGTATACTAGCTATTTCAGCCTCTAAATCAGCTCGCATATAGTCAACTAAATCATTGAAATTATAGTTTAAAACTATATTGTCCTTAGATATTTTAAATCCTGATTCAGTTTCTTCTTCAGAGATATTAATATTAGGATTAGCCTTTCTAACAGCTTCTCTATACTGTTTAGGTAATACAAATGACATAGTATCGTCTAGATCTATATCTGCTATAGTTTTGTTAAAGAAGCTTAAATATTTGTCTTCTGGCAAATCATTTAGTTCAATTAGTGCTTTTTCAAACACATCTTCTACTATATTTTGTTTTACTCCTAACAATTTATCTCTATTAGACAAACTAGCTCTAGAAACAATTTTCTCTATCAATAATTCAGCATCTCTATTAGCTTTGCTTACTATAGCTTCACTAGCTATTTTAGCCTCATTTTCTTTATCTAATAAGATTTTATCGCAAATCTCTTTACTCTCATTTAATATTTCTTCTACTCTCTCATTTGAGTTTTCTTCAATTTTATTTTTGATGTTATCTATATTTGACATCTTAACACATCCTTAGGTTTCACTAAAATTGCACAGTGTTCAATAGTATTAATGATAGAGCAAATGCAAGAACTGCATAAGTTTCAACCATTATTGAATATATAACACCTTTCATATTGTGCTCTTCGTTTTTAGCTAATATGTTAATACCTGCAACTGCTACTTTAGCTTGAGCAACTGCTGAAAAATAACCTACAATTGCTACTGGTAGTGCAGCTCCAAACAGATATAGACCTTCTGCTAATGGCATATTCGCGTCAAGTTTAAACATTATAAACAGTCCAATTACGAAACCGTAAAGACCTTGAGTACCTGGAAGTAATTGTAATACTATGGATTTACCAAATTTTTCTGGTTCTTCAACGATTACTCCTGCTGCCGCTTCCCCTACTAGTCCTACACCTTTTGCAGAACCCATACCTGATAAGAAAACTGAAATTGCTATTCCTAATACTCCAAAAACTACTCCACCATATTGTTGAAAAAATACAGCCATTATAGTACCTCCTATTATTTAATCTCAATATATTTTGTCTTATTTCTAAACTTCTTGTATCTTCTTCCCCCACCTTCATAGAACTTACCGAAAAACTCTACATAAGTTAATCTCAGTCCATGAACGTAAGCTGATAGTGCACTTAAGAATAAGTTGAAACCTTGTCCTATTACAAATACTAAAACACCTGCAATAATACCAATAATTCCACTTCCACCTAACATTCCAACTATCATATTAATTGCGCTACCTAAGAATGCTCCTGATAGCCCAAGTGCCATAAGTCTTACATAAGATACGAAATCCCCAATGTATGATGAGATTCCATATAATTCATAAAGACCTCCAGCAAGTCTTCCAGCTATTGTAGGACTGTGTCTTCCACCGAAAAGTATAATCCCTACCATTCCTACTATTGCAACTATTAAAAATGGTTTACCTAAGTTATCAGGTAATATACCAAATTTGCTCAGTCCAAATAGTATTAATCCAAGTAATGACATATACCAGAAAAGCACGTCATAAACAGCGTCCATAGGGTTTTTATCTCTAATTGACATATATGCTTTAACGCCTAATCCGAAAAACATTTGAATTCCACCAAATATCATACTTAAAATCATTACTGTCATATAGTCCTGATTCAAGTCAATTAACATCGGTAATTCAATAACACCACCAAAGAATGATCCATATATGAATCCCCAAAGTATTACTGAAAAACTTAGGTAGAAAAAGAACTTTAAGTTCTGTTTCATGCTTTCAGATAGATTAAACAACTTTAATCCCAATATAGTCCCTATTAATAATAATAGACCATAGCCTACATCTGCTACCATCATTCCAAAGAAGACCATATAAAATGGTGCTAATAATGGTGTTGGATCTAATTCCCCATATCTAGGCATTGCGTACATTGATGTGATGTTCTCAAAACTGCTATTGAAACCATTGTTGTCTAATAATACTGGAACATTCGCATCTTCTACTGTCGCATCTGAAACTTCAAGATAATATTTATTGCCAAGAGTCTCACTTAATGTATTCCTAAACTCTTCTCGCCTATTTGTCGGATAATATCCCTCAATCAGATTTATGTGTTCAGTTTTCAAAAAGTTTGAAGTCGCTGCAACTCTCAATTGATTATGCATTAAATACTCATACTTCAATTCCAGTTCTTCTGAACAGTCTGATAGTTTTGCTATTTCATTACCAATTTTTTCTATTTCCATATTTAATTGTTCGATTTTACCGTCTATGATATCCATTTCTTCTTGAGGAGATAGTTCTGCATCTACCTCAACTTTATTAAAAGCATTTTTTCTAAAGATATCACTCAACAGCTCTCTTTCACTTTCCATAGTGATTATCACCATATAGACATTTTGCCCAGATAATGACACTCGCTCATAGTAAGTATATTCTAATTCATCAATCTGTTCTTTGAATCTATCAAAGAATCTATTTGGAATATAGCCCATTATATAGACTACATTTCCAGAATTTTTGAAATCAGAAACACGATTTTCAATGTCTCTCCAAGGATATAAATCCAGCTTATTGTTCTTTAGTGCATTTAACTCTTCTTCTTTTACTTGCATTTCATCTGTAAGAGCTTTCAGGGTTTCATATAGCGTATCGACTTCAAAAGCTTCACCTTTTTGTTTAAATTCTTCGTATTCATAGGTTGGAAGCCCTTTTTTCATTGCTGCTAATCCACCTTCTCGCTGTACATATTGCGAAATTATGTCAATCATCCAATTGACTTTAAGAAGTTCATCGTTTATTTTAGAAATATCTTTAGGTGATTCTACTACGCCTAAACTTTCTTCTTCATAAACATTTAGTAGAGGTAAATCATTAAATTGAACATCGCCAAAATCTTGTAGTGAATGTAAAAGTGCATCTTGATCTGATTCGAAAGCAAATAGATTGAAATGATCCATTTTTACTATTGCCATATCAATTCACGATCCTTTCAACCACTAGATTCACTGCACTTTTAACTGCATTGTCGCTTATTTGAAGATAAGAATTTTGTAAAACTTCAGCCTCTTTATTAATAGGCTCTGTCTGTTTTTCAGCATCTACCTTCGCCTGGTTAAGAATTTCTTCTGCTTCTACTTTAGCTTTAGAAATCAAAGATTCATAATTCTGTTCAGCTTTTATTTCAGCATCCTCTTTCGATTTCTTTGCTTTTTCAATAGCTTCAACAACTTTATCGCTAGCTGTTTTTTCTGCATCTTTTACAATTTTAATTGCATCCTTAACCAATTCCTCACCCCCTATGAATTCATACATAAATATTAATGTATGAGGTCTATTTAGATAGTATATTTACTCCTATATTATTTCTTTATACCCAATAATGATTTTTATGTACCAAATTTTTAACATATATTCATGATTTTTTTCAACTATTTTCATATTTAGTAATAATAAAAAAAAGGCTAAAAATAGCCTTTTACTTTAGTGTTTTATAAGTTCATTTCAACTTTTCAACTATAATATCTACGATTCTTTCTGATGCTTTCCCATCACCATAAGGATTTACAGAACTCGCCATTTTACTATACTCATTTTCATCATTAAGTAATTCATTGACACTTGCAAAAACATCGTCATATTTAGTTCCAATTAGCTTAGCAGTACCTGCTTCTATACCTTCTTGTCTCTCAGTCTCTTCTCTTATAACTAATACGGGTTTCTCTAAGCTAGGAGCTTCTTCTTGAATACCACCTGAATCTGTTACTATGAAATAACATTTAGACATCAAGTTTGAGAACTCCAAGTATTCTAATGGTTCAATCAGGATAATATTCTCATTTCCTTCAAACTCTTTTCTAGCCAATTCTCTTACTTTAGGATTTAAATGCATTGGAAATACTACTTTGACATTGTCATTTGCATTAACTACATCATTTATGGCACTAAATACGTTTTTCATAGGTTCTCCTAAATTTTCTCTCCTATGAGAAGTTAGAAGTATTACTTTATTGTTTTCAAAATCTATAGAATTCAAAGCTTTATCATTGAATTCAAAAGAATCTGTTACTGTATATCCTAGTGCATCTATTACCGTATTCCCTGTAATGAAAATTTGGTCGGCATCATAGTTTTCCTTTAGTAAATTCTCTTTATTGTTTACTGTTGGAGCAAAGTGCAGACTGGTAACTATTCCCGTTAACTGTCTATTGGCTTCTTCTGGAAATGGTGAAAAAATATTTCCACTTCTTAGCCCAGCTTCTACATGGCCTATCTTTACACCATTATAAAAAGCTGTTAATGCCGCAGTAAATACTGTTGAAGTATCACCTTGAACCAATAGCAAATCTGGTTCTTCTTTTTTTATAACGTCTTCTATCCCTTTCATTGAGCGGATAGTGATATCTGTTAAACTCTGTCCAGACTGAAATATATTTAAATCATAATCAGGTTCTATTTCAAATATGGCAAGAACTTGATCTAACATTTCTCTATGTTGACCAGTTACACAAATAACTGATTCTATATTGTCTCTCTTTTCCATTTCCTTAATAATCGGTGCCAGTTTGATGGCTTCGGGTCTCGTGCCAAAAACAGTTAGTACTTTCAAATTAACACTCTCCTATTTATCTTGCATCTTAAACATGCCAAATTTATAAGCTAAAAATATCGTCACAATTGCAACTACTAGTGTAATTATATTACCTACTTTAACTCCACAATTCGAAATAACTATTGCCACTAATGCAAATAAAGTAGATATACCATAGAGAATCAAAACTGTTTTTTTCTGTGAATTTCCTAATGCCAATAATCTATGGTGAAGATGTCCTTTATCAGCAGTAGAAATTGATTTTCCGCTAATTTTTCTTCTAATAATTGCAAATGCAGTATCAAAAATAGGAACGCCTAAAATAATTATAGGAACTGCCATTGCAATCGTTGCAACACTTTTCATTATTCCTTCCACAGTTATTACTGAAAGTAGAAATCCCAATAATAATGCACCAGTATCCCCCATGAAAATCTTAGCTGGATTAAAGTTATACGGTAAGAATCCTAGACAAGATCCTGCTACTATTAAAGAAATAATTGCCACTGTAGTATATCCTATTTTGAATGCTATGTACGCAAAAGCAAAACTAGCAATCATCGATACTCCTGCTGCAAGTCCATCTAGTCCGTCTATTAAATTCACAGCATTAGTCATACCAACTACCCAAATAATCGTCACTGGATAAGATATTAAGCCTAAATTTATAACAGATCCAGATTGTCCTAATGGATTAGTCAAAAACTGTATCTGAACTCCACCAAAAATCACAATTATACTTGCAATAGTTTGAAATAGTATCTTCATCTTTGGGCTTAATCCCTTAGTATCGTCTATTATTCCAGAAACTACAATTACAGTTGCTCCCAACACTATTGATAATAGCTCACGATCTAGATCTTTAATGAATAAAAATATAGATACTATAACCGATAGATATATTGCTAATCCTCCTAGCGAAGGAATCGGCTCTTTATGCATTCGTCTATTATCCTTAGGAATATCTACAGCTCCGATTTTTATAGCAAATTTTCTAACCAATGGTGTAATTGCTATTGAAAGTATGGCAGAAGTCAGAAATGCTAAAAAATACATCATCTTTCTCTCCCTTATTTAGTTCCAAATAATCTATCGCCTGCATCTCCTAGACCTGGAACAATATATGCGTCATCATTTAGTTTTTCATCTATGCTAGTTAGATAAATATCCACATCTGGATGTTCATCTTGAACTGCTTTTATGCCTTCTGGAGCAGCTAAAATACAGACTGCTTTAATATTTTTTGCTCCTGCTCTCTTCAAATAATCTATTGAAGCATTTAAACTACCCCCTGTAGCTAACATAGGATCTAATAGATATAGAGTTCTTTCCTCTACGTCCATCGGTAATTTACAATAGTACTCAACTGGGTTTAATGTTTCAGGATCCCTATAAAGACCAATATGTCCTACTTTTGCAGCTGGTATAAGGCTTAAAAAACCATCTACCATTCCAAGACCTGCTCTTAGTATTGGAACTATACCTACTTTTTTACCTGATACTTCTTTTCCTATAGTCTTTCCCATTGGCGTCTCTATCTCAATATCTTGTAATTCCATATCTCTAGAAACCTCATAAGCCATAAGAGTAGAAATTTCTCTTACTAGTTCTCTAAAGTCTTTTGAGCCAGTTTCTTTTTTTCTAAGCATCGTCAATTTATGCTGAATTAATGGGTGGTCCAAAACTACTACATTACTCATATTATCAACCCTTTCCAGTTTAACATTATACCATATTTCTACTTATTTTTCATCATTAATCTAGCTTTAAAAGGTTTACTCTTCTTTCATGTCTTCCACCTTCAAATTTGGTAGCTAAAAATGTATCAACAATTTTCTTTGCCATTTCTAAACCAATAAGCCTGCCTCCTAGAGAAAGGA
>JAAYFG010000007.1 GCA_012728335.1 Tissierellia bacterium
ATATATAATAAAAAACTGTGCACAATACTGGATATATAATAAAAAACTGTGCACAATACTGGATATATAATAAAAAACTGTGCACAATACTGGATATATAATAAAAAACCTTAGGGAAATTTACTCCCTAAGGTCTTTTTAGTCATATTATTGGTTTTTTAGAATTGGCTCTAATATCTACATTTATAAATCTATCTACTACATCGCCCTTACAAGCTACTAAATAGGATGTTTGATTTGCAGGTACACATGAATGATTAGGGATAATTTCTATTTTATCACCGACTTTAAGTGTAGTTTCTTCACTTATTTTAATCTTACCAACTTCTTCTGACAGACTATCAACTATAGCTTCAGGATGTCCCTTTACTTTACCAAATCCAACTATAGCAGTATTTCCATGAGCCCCTTGGTCTAGTCCAAAACATTTTGTACCAGCATCAATAATCATTAGTGATTCTCTAGGTTGGGATATAATAGTTGCATAAATAGTCAATGCACAATCACAATCTCTAGCAGTATCAGTAGATAATTGTATAACATCATTAAACACGTAGTTACCTGGATGATAAACCATTATAGTTTCATCGTCAACGGCTCCTCTAAAAGTTGGGGTTGAACCACTGCTGACAATCTTCAAATCGTATCCTGCAGCTCTCAATGCATCTGCTGCATACTTCATTGATGATTTTTCATCATCCACATATTTTTGTAAATCTGAGTGTGACAGTGCACCGTATACATGACCTGGATGAGAAGAAATACCTACTAGATTTAAACTAGTAAACTCACTTATAGCATTTGCTACAGAAACTGCATTTTCTGGCAATACTCCAAATCTGTGAAGACCACTATCGATTATTAGAGAGTAATTCATAACTATATCGGCATTTTTAGCCGCCTCATTTATTAATTTAGCTGCTTCTTGGCAGTCTATCCTAATTATGAAATTACATTTTTTAGCTAAGTTCACAGCTCTTTGTAAGTTAGGTTCAGAAGCAACTGGATAAGCGTACATTATATTCTCTATTCCCATTTCACAAAATGCTTCACATTCATCAAGTGTTCCAGCTAATAGACCTTTTGCTCCTGCATCAATCTGCATTTTAGCAATTTCAGTGCTTTTATGTGTCTTTGTCATAGGCCAAAGTTCTTTACCATTTGTGTCACTTATTTTCTGATACTCTAAAATATTGTTATTTAAAATATCTCCATCTACCAATATACATGGCGTAATTAAATCTATCTTTTTCATAATATAATCTCCTTATAAAATATGTCTTTAAATATTTACTAATTTGAGTCTATTATAGATGTATGTAAATGTCTACTATTCATATTTATAATTTACCAATATAAAACAAACCATAATCGAAGCCACAGTTTGTTTCACTAAACTCTATTCATTTATATAATCTTTCTTAACTTCGTATTTTACCACATAGCAGGTTCTGAAAACTGAAAGCATAAATCCAATTAGAATCATCTTTACTACCGATGAGGAACCACTTTGTTAAACAAACGGGAGTCTTGTATTAATTAATGGATAAAATGTCTAACACATTTAAAACTCAGACATTTCTCTATAAAACTCTTCTCTGTTTATCGCATAATAGATGGTGTCACGCCAATTTCCCAATTGGTCTTTCCAATGGTTTCTCTTTAGGTCCGTCTTTCTTGCTCCAATTTTTTCTTCATAGACATATTGAGCTCTGGTATTTTCAGCCATAGTATCCCAAGAAATTTCGCATATAGTTTCTAAGGAATTAATATCAACATCTGAAAATATGAAGTTTAAGAGCAAATTTATCACTTTTGGTCCATATCCAATATTTTGATATTCTTTCTCGCATATTTTCCAACCTGGATATGCTGTATCTCCCTTTATTTTAAAATTAAGTTCACCTATTGGAATCCCATCTATTTCTATAATGCAAAGTTCATCTAATTTATTTTCCCAACTTTTGATATTTTTAATAGTCTCTTCCAAACTCAGATTGAGTCCCTTAGGAAATCCTGCATGCTCCATCACATCTCCGTCATTCCACCATCGATTTAAATACATTGCATCGTCTTCCACTGCACTTCTTATTACTATATTATCTTTTTCTACTCTCATTAGTTCCTCCTGTTGTTAAAACAATATACATATTTCTATAACATGATATCTAATGAAGCCTCTGCACTATTGACCGTATAATGTTTACACAGAATCAACTAAAAAAAATGACTATTATTTTATATTTCAATAATATCTGTATGTTATAACTCCCTATATTCGTCATAGTGTGGAAATATACTAACATCTGCATTTTATTTAACTTCTAAGTAAAACTCCATTCTAAACTCTTTTTTCTTAACATCATCATCTGAATAATGAGTTAAATCAAAGCCTATTAACTCAAATCCACATTTTCTATAAAATGAGATTGCAGGATAATTACAGCTTTGAGTTTCAAGCACTATTCCTCTGGCTTCAATCTCTCTACAGTTTTGAATAGCTATATCCATCAATTTACTTCCTATCCCAAGCTTTCTGTAATCACTTTCTATATGTATATTAGTAAGCCTTAATCTATTATTCCATTCTTCATGACTTAGTTCTAATATTCCTATCAAATCATAACCATTAAAAACACCGTAAAGTATAGGATTTTCATGCCAGTCTTCTAAAAGTCGTGAAGTGAATCTCTTTTCGATAGGTGAATTAAAGTCTTTTAATATAAATTCATACTTAAAAGACTCACTGATTTCAATGTCATAATACTTTTCTGTGATATATCTAAATTCAATTTTTCGTCCTTTATAAGAACTATCTAATTTTATATAATCTGTCTCCATATAAGCTGTCTCCATATAATCACCTCATCTCTTAATTATATACCTTTAAATCAGGTTTTACTATAATTAGGTATCGCAACTGTGATATAATACCAAACAATAAATATAGTTTATGTAGGAGGCTTTACAATGGATATTGGTAATATAGTTTTAATAGTAATTTTCATGGGTTTATCAGATGTGATCTTATCACTATTATGGAAAAAATCGCCTGATTTATTTGATTCCATACGCAATAAAACTGTGAAATGGCACGGTAATTTCATAGTTCAAATAATAGTTTTTCTTTTATTATCCACTCCATTTATATCTCTTGGTTTCTATTTCAATATTGGAAAAGTTTGGCTTGCAGCTATAAGTGGACTTATCTATGCCATAACTAGCATAGTTTTTAGAAAAGAACGCAATTAGAGTATTTATCTTTTACATACAAAAAGGTATTCATTTCTGAATACCTTTTTTCTATTTATCTACTACTTGCAACGCTCTTGATGCATTCATCGTAGCTAATATCGTAACTCCAACGTCTGCAAATATTGCCATCTGCATATTTGCTATACCCATTGCTCCTAGTAATAGTGCTGCGAACTTTATAACTAATGCAAAAACTATATTCTGTTTTGCTATTCCCAGTGTTCTCTTTGATATATTAAATGCTGTACCTATCTTCGACGGTTCATCATTCATAAGTACTATATCCGCTGCTTCTATTGCTGCATCAGATCCGTGACCACCCATTGCAATTCCAATATCTGCTCTGGTCAATACAGGTGCATCATTAATTCCATCTCCTACAAATGCAAGTTTCCCTCGTTTACTAGTTTCTGTTAGAAGTTTTTCCACGATTTCAACTTTATCTGCTGGTAATAATTCAGTATAAACCTCATCTATACCAAGTTCTTTTGCCACTTGTTCTCCGACATTTGCCTTATCTCCAGTTAGCATAACTGTCTTCTTAATTCCAAGTGATTTAAGTTTAGCAATTGCCTCTTTAGAATCTGGTTTGACTTCATCTGAAATAACTATATGCCCTGCATACTCACCATCTACAGCCACATGTATTATCGTTCCAGTCAAGTGGCAATCATGCCAGTCTATGCCTTCTGCAATCATCAATTTATCATTTCCTGCAAGCACAATTTTTCCATCTACTTCAGCTTTTATTCCATGTCCTATTATTTCTTCATATTCTCCAACTCTAGAACTATCTACAGTTTTCTTATATGCATTCTTAAGCGATTGAGAAATAGGATGATTAGAGTAATTTTCAGCTAGCACCGCCATTTCCAAAAGTTCATTTTCGTCTATGGATTCAGGATGAAGAGCAGTAACATCAAAAGTACCCTTCGTTAAAGTTCCCGTTTTATCAAATACTATTATTTCCGTTTCAGAGAGAATCTCTAAATAGTTACTACCTTTAACCAGTATGCCCGATCTCGAAGCTCCTCCTATTCCACCAAAAAAGCTCATAGGGACAGAAACTACTAACGCACACGGACAGGATATTACTAGGAATATAAGTGCTCTTTCAAACCAAATATTCCATTGTTCACCAAAGAATAGAGTAGGTATTAAAAATAATGCTATGGCACCAAATACAACTCCTGGTGTATAATATTTTGCAAATTTTGTAATAAATCTTTCTGTTTTTGCTTTCTTAGAGCTAGAGTTTTCAACTAGTTCTAAAATCTTAGTTACTGTAGACTCTTCAAATACTTTTTCTACTCGTACTTTAATTAATCCAGATATATTAATACTTCCACTTACTACATTTTCGCCTGTATTTACATCTAATGGCACCGATTCACCAGTAAGTGCAGAAGTATTCAATGTACTATTTCCATCTATAACAACACCATCTAATGGAATTTTTTCACCAGGTCTTACTACGATTATATCTCCAATTTGAACATCGTATGGATCTACTTCTATCAATTCACCATCTTTTTCAATATTCGCATAGTCTGGTCTTATATCCATTAGTTCAGCAATCGATTCCCTAGATTTTCCAACTGCATAGCTTTGAAATAGTTCTCCTATTTGGTAAAACAGTAAAACTGCGACAGCTTCTGGATACTCTTTTATGACAAATGCTCCTATTGTCGCAATCGACATCAAAAAATTCTCGTCGAATACTTGTCCATTGGAAATGTTTTTAGCTGACTTTAAAAGCACGTCCCAGCCTATATAAAAATAAATGGCCAAATATATTAAAAGACCTGCAACTCCCATTTCTCTAACATTGAATATAAATGTAAGTAATAAGGCAATAGAAGAAATCACTATTCTGTTTCTCATCATTTTTTGTCGTTTATTCATCTAATATCACCTCTATATATTCCTAAAACTTAAGAGTACAGTATGGTTCAACTTTTTTGCATACTTTCTCAACTTGTTCCATAATCTCTGTTTCTCTAGTTTCATCTATGTCCAATATCACATTTTGAGTCATAAAACTGATATTTGCACTATTTACTCCATCTAATTTGCTGATTTGATCTTCAATTTTCGCTGCACAACTTGCACAGTCAATATCTAATAATTTAAATCTCTTTTTCATAATAACCTCCAAATTGTTTTTTATATTTGTTCATATGAGCAACCATTCATATGTTTAATTAGATATTAACATTTTAAATTCTCTTTGTCAATAGAATTTGAAAAGAAAAAACACTTAGTAACTAATACTAAGTGTTTTATTAATTAAATAGATTCCAAGTTATTGAAAACAGTGATTCAAAACTTTTTTGTATCTTCATAAATATATTTAGTTCTCTCAAATCCTCTTCTATTACGACATCTGTAGTCATAATATCTTTCCCATCAATAAAGTATGTAACTGTACCAACTTTATCGCCTGCTTTAAGCGGTGGAATTATATCATTGAGTTTCACTTCTTTACTAAGAGATTCACTTCCAGACTTAAACACAATATCTTGTTCAGTCGTGTATATATCAAAAGTGTCAGGGTAAGTAATTTCACTGGAAATACTATCTATAGGAACAGATTTATTGCCTATTATCACATTTTTATAGTTTTTGAAACCATCAACAAAAAGTCTCTTCGAAGCAACATATCTCTCTATATCACCTCTAGACCCCATAACTATACCTATTAATCTAGTATCTTCTGTTTCTACTCCATCGCCTTTTTTTATTCCTGTTGCTACAAGACATCTTCCAGCTTTGCCAGTATATCCAGTTTTTAATCCATCAACTTCTGAAAGTTCTCCTAATAAAGGATTTGTATTATCCATATCAAACTTACGGCTTTCAGAGACCAAGTCTTTTTTACTAGTAATCTCCAGTACTTCTGGATACTTCTTTATTAACTCTTTGGTTAAAATCATAAGGCTTTTTGTGCTCATCATATTATGGGTATCATCCTCATAATTTGGAAGTCCTGTTGCATTTATTATCTTAGCGTCTAAAATATCTAACTCATCAAGTTTTCTTTCCATCAATTTTACAAAATTGGCTTCACTACCAGCTACTTTTTTTGCCAATGCAACTGTTGCGTCATTACCAGATACTATTAATGCAGCTTCAATAAGCTCTTCTACAGTAACTTCTTCATCTTTTTTTAATTTATACGAAGAACCGCCAATTCGAGCAATTTCTTCGTCAATAATTATTTTATCATCTAATGAAATTGAGCCGTCAGCCAATTTATCATATACAACAAAAATTGAAAGCAATTTCGTCGTACTTGCTATAGCTAGTGGTTTATCACTATTATATTCTTCAACAATTTTTCCACTATCAGCTTCCGCTAGCAAATAGCTTGTAGTCAGCTTTTCCAATGGTTCAGCTTCATACATTTTTATAAGTCGATCTCTTTCTCTCTGATGAATTTCCTCAGGTGTTAACTCGACTTCTTCGCTTTTCCCATCTTCTTGCTCAAGTTCTTTTTCATCTTCTGATTCAATTTGTACGTCAATTTCACTTGTTTTATTCTCTGCTATCAGATAATTGTCATTCTTCACATCTGCACTAGCTAATGCGTTGGAAGAAATCAGTAATAATGCCAATAGACAGATTATAATTTTATTCCTTTTCAAATCATCACCTATTTTTTAGTGTTTATTGTATTTTATTATCTATTGTCTTTGTTTTCAATTGATTTCTTAATAAATCCATTAAAAAGAGGATGAATTTTAGTAGGTCTTGAAGTAAATTCAGGATGGAATTGACAAGCTACAAAGTGAGGATGATCCTTTAATTCAATAGCTTCTACAAGTCCTCTCTCCTCGTTTATACCACTTATTACGACTCCATTTTCTTCCAATTGTTCTATATACGCATTATTCACTTCATATCTATGTCTATGTCTTTCAACTATTTCATCGACACCATACATTTCTTTAATCTTAGTTCCATCTTTAAGTCTACATTCATAATTTCCAAGTCTCAATGTTGAACCTAAGTCTTCAACATTCTTTTTGCTTTCAATCATATCTATAACTGGATTTGTAGTATCTGGATTGCATTCAGTCGTATGGGCGTCAGTATGGCCAATAACATTCCTTGCAATATCTACTACTGCCATCTGCATTCCTAGACAAATTCCAAAAAATGGAGTATTGGTCTCTCTGGCATATCTACTAGCCAGCACCATTCCTTCTAATCCACGTCTTCCAAATCCTCCAGGAACTATTATTCCGTCTAGTCCAGAAAGTTTTTCCTTATAGTTCACTTCGCTGATTTTACTTGAATCAATCCATTGAATTTCCACAATATGTCCATTTTCGTATCCAGCATCTAATAGAGCATTTGCAACTGAAAGATATGCATCGTGAAGTTCAGTATATTTACCTACTAAACCGATGTTAAGAGGTTTATCTGCACATTTAAATCTTTTAACCATGTCTTCCCATTGATTGTCATGGTCTTTTTTAGCTTTTAAATCAAGTTTATGAAGGATATATTCATCTAACCCTTGCTTTTTAAAAGTTAGAGGCACTTCATATATTAAATTTACATTTTCAGATTGTACTATAGCTTGTTTTGGAACATCACAAAACAGACTGATTTTATCTTTTATATCATCAGTTAAATATCCATCACTTCTTGTAATTATGATATTGGTTTTAATTCCTAAACTCATTAATTCTTTAAATGAGTGTTGAGTAGGTTTAGTTTTTAGCTCATCTGATCCAGGTATTGTCGGTACAAGAGTAGTATGAATAAAGAGAACATCTTCCTTAACATTCTCCGCATGTACTTGTCTAATCGCCTCTATGAAAGGCAATGACTCAATATCACCAATAGTACCACCTATTTCTGTGATTATTATATCTGCTTCACTTTCTTTCGCTACATCATAAACTGCTTTTTTGATTTCATCAGTAATATGTGGAATTACTTGAACTGTTGCACCATCGTAGTCTCCACGTCTTTCTTTTTTTATTACGCTAGAGTAAATTCTACCAGTAGTAATACTAGATTTTTGCGTAAGTTCTTCATCTATAAATCTTTCATAATGTCCTAAGTCTAAATCTGTTTCTGCACCGTCTTTCGTAACAAAAACTTCGCCATGTTGATAAGGACTCATAGTTCCTGGATCCACGTTCAGATACGGATCGAATTTCTGCATAAAAACAGAAAACCCTTTGTCTTTAAGTAATCTACCAATACTTGCTCCACTAATTCCCTTGCCTATTCCCGATACAACTCCACCTGTAATAAATATGAACTTAGTCACTCTTTAACCTCCTATTTGCCTTAATAACACTCAATTAGCCATTAATATATTAAAAATAAAAAAATTGGTCTAATCTGCCAAAGGCATCTTTAACCAATAATATGAAAACATCTTTATTTGAGAAATACACAAATTTATGCATATTTCTATTTGAGGTGTTTTTTTTATAATATGATATATTGACTAAGTTGTCAATAGTTTTGAACTAGTTTCTCGCATAAAATACTATCTTTGATTTACACTTTCACTTGAATATGTATCATGATTATTATATCATTTTTCTTGAGGTATTATATATGAAACTTTCAGTATTTTTAATGATAATTACAATATTTACTAAAATCTTCGGCCTGGGAAGATGGATGCTATTATCCTACTTTTATGGAACTGGTCCCGTCGCCGATGCTTTTTTGATAGCTTTTTTTATACCATCACTGATGTTAAGTGGTATAACACTCGGGATAGGTACAGGGTTTATTCCAGTCTATAATGAAATAAGATTGAAGGCTGGAAGTGAAAAAGCTGATGATTTCACAAATAATTTGGTCAATATAGTTGGTATTGCTGCCTTTTTAGTTTCTATAGTAGGAGTCATATTCACAGAGCCATTAGTTAAATTATTTGCTTCTGGATTTGAAGGAATAGTATTAGAGGAGGCCATCTTCTTCACTAAGACACTTCTAATGACAATGATGTTTTCTGCGATTGCAGGTGTTTATAAAGGTCTTTTACAGATAAAAAGCTATTTCGTCATTACTGTTTCACACACGATAATACTAAACCTTACAATAATGTTTTCTATATACTTAAGTAGCATTTATGGCTATAAAATTCTAGGCGTCGGTGCTGCAGTGGGAATGGTAATTCAGTATCTAATTTTTTTACCAGCTCTTAAAGCCAGTGGATACAAATACAATTTTTCATTTAATGTTAAAGATAAATATATAAAGAAAGTCATTCTAATGACCCTTCCTATATTGGCAGGAGTATTAGTTAACGAGATAAATTTAGTTATAGATAGAAATATTGCATCATCGATTTCAGAAGGAGCTATTTCAGCACTTAATTACTCCAGTGATATTCAGGATTTTGTGACAGGTGTAATAATTGTGTCTATAATAACTGTCACTTTCCCAAAAATGAGTGAATTAGCAGCAAAAAAAGATATGGCTAATTTGACTAAAGTCATGGGAGATAGTATTTCAAATATGTTGTTTTTAGTAATACCTGCAACTATTGGGATTATGGTATTTTCAAAACCTATAATCAGACTTCTCTTCGGTAGGGGAGTTTTTGACGAAGCAGCTGTCCTAATGACAGCGAAAACTCTATTCTACTATTCTATTGGATTTATAGGAATAGGAATAAGAGAATTGATAAGCAGGGTGTTTTACTCAGTAAACAACACAAAGACTCCTGTATATAATTCGATAATAATGGTCTTTATAAATATAGTCCTTAATATTATCCTGTCTAAAACTATGGGCATTTCAGGACTAGCACTTGCTACTAGCATAGCAAATACGATTGGAGCAGTATTGATGCACATTTCCCTTAGAAAGCACTTCGGAAAACTAGATCTTAAAGATAAATGGACTTCCATTGGAAAATCCGTCATTGCTTCAATAATAATGGCAGTAATTTCCTTAAACCTCTTCAATGTTTTGACTACCGGTCTTAGTTCAAATATGTCTCTATTAATAACTATCTTTGCCGCAATAGCAATCTATATGTTGTTAGGAATGTTACTGAAAATTGAAGATGCATTAACCTTTAAAAAGTTCATATTGAGTAAGATAAAATAAGTTTCTCCACATTCATCAGTAATAATATAAACACTTATTTCCTATCATTACTTTTTTAGTTTTCGACACTTTATCGGCGATAATAAAGTATTATTAAAATAACGATGGTTTTCTTTAATAATACTTTTTTTATTTCGACATTTATTCGGCGATTGCAAAGTACTATTTTAATTACAGTACTTATATTTTACAAAGGAGATGAAACAAATTATGAATAATGATTTATTTAAAAATGAAATGGACACAAATGAAATTTTAATGATGCAAACGATTGACAGTAATAAGGAAAAACTTCATTCTTTAGCAAAAGACATATGGAGTTTCAGTGAAGTAGGCTGGGAAGAGTTTAAGTCTTCAAAATTAATAATGGACGAATTAGAAAAAGAAGGATTTAAAGTTCAAAGAGGTTTAATTGGAAAACATCCTAAATTTGAGCACGATATTGATATGCCTACAGCATTTAAAGCCGTTTTCGAAGGTGAGAAAAGTGGTCCTACTATTGGAGTAATGTTAGAATATGATGCTTTGCCTAATGGCCACGCATGTGGACACAATCTTATATCATCAGCTGGATTAGCCGCTGCTTTAGGTTTAAAAGAAGTTTTTAAAAAAATCCCTGGTAACGTAATAGTCTACGGAACTCCTGCTGAAGAACTAGAAGGGTCAAAACATTATATTTTAGCCGGCGGCCATATGGATGAAATTGATATTATGCTTGGAAGCCACTATAGCTCTAAATGGGGCTCAGAAGTAACAGGAAAAGCAATTGTTTGGCCTACTCATGATAATTGGCTTACTTTTAAAGGGAAATCTTCGCATGCTTCTTCAGAACCAGAAAAAGGAAGAAGTGCTCTAGATGCAGTAATAATAACAACTATAGCATTAGAGTTTTTAAGAGAGCATACTTTAGAGACTGATAGAATTCATTATATCATCTCAAAAGGAGGGACCGCAGCTAATTCTGTACCTGATTTGGCAACTCTAAACCTTGAACTAAGATCTAATAAATCTTCTGAGTTAAATGATTTAATGAAAAGAGTAGATAACATTATTAAAGGTGCTGAACTTATGACTGATACTACAGCAATTTACAAATGGGATGCCGCATGGTACTGTGCAACACCTGTCCCTAGTTTGTATAAATCTGCAGCTAAATTTGCTCCTATTTTAGGAATAGATGAAAATGAGTTTACATTTGGAAATAAACCTCAATCATCATCTGACTTAGGATGCGTAGCATACGAAATACCTACTGTAGAGATAGCATTTCCTATAGTAAAAGATAACGAATTTTTGCCAGTTGGGCATAGCGAAGAATTAGCTGCTATAACTGCAAATGATTATCCTATTGATCAAAGTATATTAGCTGGAAAACTGATGGCAATAACTGCATATAGAATATGAACAAATGCAGAGGAATTAGAAAAACTTAAATTTGAGTTTAATAAAAATTACAAATAGCAATCAACATTTTCAATTAAACTTGAAAAGTTAGTAACAATATCAACGAGCAATTAAAATAATTTTTATCGACAGAAAGGAGTTTTTTCAATGTCAGAACATTTGACGTCTACCAAAGATTTAAAAAGAGTATTGGGATTTAAAGATTTATTAGGAATAGGAATTGGATCAATTATTGGATCCGGAATTATGTCATTAACAGGAGTAGGGATTGGATACACTGGTCGTTCTATAGTCATCGCTTTTATAATTGGTGGTTTGATTGCATTGCTAACAAGATCACCACAAATCTTTCTTAATTCTGTAGTTAGATTTAGAGGCGGAGACTACTCAATGGTTGGTTCTTTACTCGGTCCTAGATGGACGGGTACATATTCTATGATTTCTTTACTCACAAGTGTTACATTATCAATGTATGCACTTTCGTTTGCCGATTATGCAATGCCATTTATACCGGTAATACCAAGGAAATTAATTGCATTAGGTATACTAACATTACTATTTGTAATAAACTCGTTTGGTATTGAAGCATTTTCTAAATTCCAAAACTTAACAGTTGGGTTATTAGTAGTCTCATTGACAATTTTTACTGTATTTGGATTAACAAAATTGGAACCAAACTATTTCGCATCAGAAAGTTGGATGCCTGGTGGATTAAAAGGATTATGGAAAGCTTCTGTATTAATGAGTTTTACTTGTGATGGAGCACAAACTATAACCGCTCTTGGTGGCGAAGCAAAAAACCCTACTAAGGATATACCTAGAGTAATGATTTTATCTACTTTTGGAGTAGCTGTTTTTTATGGTTTAATGGGAGTAGTAGCTGCTGGAGTTTTACCAATTGATCAAGTTGCTAATCAACCACTAACTGTTGTTGCTGAACAAATACTACCAAAAAGCCTATACTTAGTTTTTGTAATAGGCGGAGCTTGGATGGCATTAATTACAACATTAAACAGCCAAATTGCTTCTTGCACTAAGCCACTTATGCAAGCTTGTAATGATGGTTGGTATCCTAAGTCATTAGCAAGATTACATCCAAAATACAGAACCCCTATGATACTTCTTGGTATATATTACTTAATAGGCTTCATACCTATAGTACTAGATTTTGACATCGGAGTAATAGGTAATATCACCATAACTGTCGGATCTATTACAAAAGCTATGATAATATTATGTTTATTAAGATTACCAAAAGTTATGCCTGAAATATGGAAAAAGTCTGATTTTTATATTAGTGATATAAAGCTAAAACTTGTAGGATTTATAGTTTTATCTGTTGTTGTATTCTCGGGTGTAACATCATCTATGGATCTACCTTTACCTTTGTTATTAGCAAACTTAGGAGTAGTTGCATTTGCTTTCGCTTTTGGTGCAGTAAGATATAAAAGCGGAAAAGTTAATGTAGAAGTAAGCTATGAAGTTGAAGAGCAATAAAGGAAAAATACTTTATTATATGTGGATACTACAAAACTATAAATAATATACCCTTATAGAAAATATTAAGATCGGGATTTAAGTTATTACTTCTATCCCGATTTTATCATTATTCAAATACAAATAATTATGATTATTCTATATAGCATAAACAAATATTTTATTGGCATTTACATATTATAATGACATTATAATTTTTGTTTCTATCTCATAGCACATCATTTTCTTACATTACATATATTTACTTAAAAGTTGATATTTGATAGTATATCCTTAATAGATTTATTAGGAGGATAAAATGTTAAATATAGAAATTACCTTTTTTGGATCTCCAAAAGTATTTGTAAATAAAAAGAGAGTTATTTTCCCTTACAAAAAAGCAGAAGCATTATTTTATTATTTGTTTTTTGAGAAGACCTCTTCCAGAAACAACCTTACTGAAATGTTTTGGGGAGATTTTCAAGAGGATTCAGCTAAAAAAAACCTTCGAGATGCATTATATAATATCAAGAAAGTGTTTGGATTTGATATCATTACCTCACCAAAGCAAACGTTTTTAATGTTGAATGATCAATATACAATAACTTCTGACGTTGATAACTTCTCGAAAACTTCTGCTATTAGCTTGTACAAAGGGGAATTTTTAGATTCTTTTGTTGTTAAAAACTCTTTTTCTTTTGAAGAATGACTTTCTAATAAAAGAGATTATTACAAAAAAATATATGTAGAAGCGATAAAGTCTAAACTCTTTGATACCATTAGTTATATAAGTATTAGTGATATTGAGAAATATGCAAAAATTATTTTAGAGGAAAACCTCTATGATGAAAAGCTATATTGTGAAATAATGCGTATTTATGCTTTTAGAGGAGATTTTAATAGATCTATATCTTTATACTATCGATTATCTAGAATTTTACATGAGGATTTGGACGTGGAGCCTCAACCTTCCACCCAAAAATGTTTTAGTGAAATAATAGAACAAAGAAACTTAGAAAAGCAAAGTGATAAAAAAACTCAGCCTTTTATTGGCAGATATGAAGAAATAAATTTGCTTAAAGAAATATTAAGTGAATTTGAACAGGATGAACAAAAGTCAATCTTTATATCTGGAGAAGCAGGTATCGGCAAAAGTGCAATTACAGATAAATTCATATATTTATGCGAACGTAAATTAATACAAGTTTTTAAAAGCCAATGTTATGAAATTGAAAAAAACAACTATCTAAAACCATGGGATAAAATTTTTGCACAAATTGCTCATATAGTTAAAGAAAATGACGTAACTATACCACCATTATGGGAAGATGTTATAACTTATAATTTTCCTTCCTTTAATCTATATAATAAACCACTAAATATAGATTCCATCGAAAAAATAGAATCTGTGAAATATAAAGTGACTTTTGATTCAGTATATAAAATTTTGGATAAAATTTCATTTGATAAAAAATTTGTAATAGTTTTTGATGATATTCAATGGATGGATAATTTTAGTTTAAACTTATTATTTAGCTTAATACCTAGTCTTCAAAATATAATGTTTATATGTACATATAGAGATTCTGATGCAAAAGAGCTAGAGACAAAGATACTTCCAATATTAAAAAACAATTTAGGTGAACATATAGAATTGAAGCGTTTAACAAAAAAACAGACAATAGATTTTATTAAAGAGTATTCAAGTGATTTGAATATTACATTTACAGAAAAAAATTTATTTACTATATATAAAGAAACTGAGGGCAACACTCTTTTTATTACAGAGTCTATTAAGCTTTTAGCTGAAAATAGTGACTTAAAGCGAATTTCTGAAAAAACCGAGAATATCATAAAGAGTAGACTAGCTAATCTATTACCTATGGAAAAAAAGGTATTAGATATTTCATGTATGTTTTTTGATAAAATTGAATTAAACTTTCTATTGCGTAATCTTAAAGAAGATCAATTTGAAGTACTTGAAGCGCTAGAATCTTTACAAGACAAGCAATTAATAAAAGAATATTCAGATGCTCAAAATATTTATTATCAATTCACTCATTCAAAATTTAGAGAATATCTTTATATGAATCAGTCAAAATTTATACGACAAATACATCATAATAATATTGCAGCATATTTAGAGGAAAGTTTATATGGAGATAATCGAGATAAATATTTATATCCAGGAATTATATATCACTATTCTAATTCAACTAATACACTGAAAAACTTAGAGTTCTCAATAAAAGATCTTGCTTTATATAGTAGTATTAAGCACGAACTATTTCCTTCTTATTATGACACTAACGATATCTTAAAAGATAAAATTAATATCCAGGATAGCTTTAAAAAAATTGAGCATCTTTTAGATATATGTAAAGATCAGTCTTCATCTTATATTAACTACAAGATGAAATTTGTATATTTGAAAGGCAAATACAATATAAAAAATGGAGATTATGAAAAAGGATTACATCATATAAGTGAATTTATAGATTATTCAGAAAATGTAGAGAACTATTCTTATCGGTTGAATGGTTACAAACAAATGATTTTTTATAGTATACAGGTTAATGATACAACTATAATGAACAAGTATCTTAAAAAATTAGAGCTAATAATAAATCAATACTCAGATATAAAAGAAGAAGGCAACTTATATAGATTTAAAGGGTTATATAATATTAAAACTAATAATTATGATCTTGCTAAAGAATATCTTTTAAGATCAATATACGTATTTAATAATATAAATAATATTAACAATAACTATATATTAAACATAGCTGCTTGTTACAATTATCTAGGAATCATTAATAAATTTGAGGAAAAATATGAAGAAGCTTTGGTCTTCTATAAAGATGCAATTAAATTATGTGAAGATAATAATATAATAAAGGGGTTAGATATTTTTTATACTGAAGCAGGACAAGTAAGCTATGAGTTAGGTGATATGAATTCTTCTAAGAATTACTTGATTAAAGCATTAAAATACTATGAAAAATACGAAACTATATGGGGTCGAGCCATTGCAGAAAGTTATTATGCACTTATATTACACGATCAAGGTAATTATAACTTATCTAAGAAACATCTGTCTAACGGGAATAAGTATGCACAAAAAATAAACGACCCATACTCTATAGATTTAATAGGAAAAATAGATTCAACAATTAATAATAATACGCACATAAAATGATTTTATTCACTTACATTTGACTATGAAAGGAGATATATCAATGACAAAACATTTAACATCTACAAAAGATTTAAAGAGAGTCTTAGGGTTTTGGGACTTAATGGGGATTGCAGTTGGTTCAATTATAGGTTCAGGAGTTATGTCATTAACGGGAGTAGGTATAGGAATGACTGGTCGTTCAATACCTTTGGCATTTATTCTTGGAGGAATAATATCATTAATCACAAGGGCTCCTCAAATATTCCTTAATTCTGTAGCTAGATTTCGGGGTGGTCAATATTCAATGATAGGTACATATCTTGGAGAAAGATGGACAGGCACATTTTCTATGATCTCTATACTTACAAGTGTTACATTATCTATGTATGCACTTTCATTTGCTGATTATGCAATGCCTTTTTTACCAATGATGTCTAGAAAACTAATTGCAATCGGTATACTGACACTATTATTTATCATTAATTCTTTTGGAATTGAAGCTTTTTCTAAATTTCAAAATTTAGCTGTAGGACTACTAGTAATATCATTAACTATTTTTTCAGTATTCGGAATAACTAGATTAGATGCCAACTACCTTGCTAAAGAAAGTTTTATGACAGGAGGCATAATGGGATTTTGGAGAGCTGCAGTTTTAATGAGTCTAGCTTGTGACGGAGCACAGACAATAACTGATTTAGGCGGTGAAGCAAAAAACCCAACCAAAGATATTCCTAGAGTTATGATTTTATCAACTATGGGTGTATCTGTAGCATATGGATTTATAGGAGTAGTTGCTGCAGGAGTACTTCCTATAGACAAAGTAGCTTACGAACCTTTAACTGTTGTGGCATCACAAATTCTCCCTAAAAGTCTCTATTTAGTTTTTGTAATAGGTGGAGCATGGATGGCATTAATAACTACTTTGAACAGTCAAATAGCTTCATGCACTAAACCTTTAATGCAAGCATGCAATGATGGTTGGTATCCAAAGTCTCTTGCAAGATTACATCCTAAATATAGAACACCGTTAATTTTGTTAGGGATGTATTATATAATAGGCTTTTTCCCTATAGTATTTGATTTTGACATTGGTGCAATAGGAAATCTGACAATTACAGTTGCCTCAATTACTAAAGCAATGATAGTCTTATGCTTATTAAGATTGCCTAAAGTAATGGCAGTACCATGGAAAAAATCAGCTTTCTATATAAGTGATGGTAAATTAAAAATAGTAGGATTCATAGTCCTTGGAACTGTTGTGTTTTCAGGGATCACTTCTTCACTCGATCTACCACTACCTTTATTATTAGCCAATTTAGCTGTTGTTGTATTTGCTTTTGCTTTTGGTAGAATACGTTATAATAGTGGTAAAGTAAATGTAGAGGCGAGCTATGAAATAGAGAGTTAAATAATTTAATATCTACGTTTCATAATCATGACCACCCGTCAAACGGGTGGTTTGTTCCGCCCTATAAGGGCGTGTTACCGACCAGCGTCTCAAGGCGCTGGTTTTCACATTCGTTCAAACCTCTATGCCTTTGCCACTTTTACATACCCTTGAAAGGGTACTGG
>JAAYFG010000073.1 GCA_012728335.1 Tissierellia bacterium
ACTCCATACATAACTCCATGGTCTGTAAGGGCAAGTGCGTTCATTCCAAGTTTACTAGCCTGTTCTGCTAATTCATCGATTCTAGCTGAACCGTCTAAAAGACTGTACTCAGAGTGAACGTGTAAATGAACAAAATCTTTCATATCAAGCTCCTTCATATGTATATATTAACACATATCTACAAAATATTATAATGGGATTTCATCATTTTATATAGCAAAAAAGATGGAGCATCTCCATCTTCAAACTATGATCCAAAATTATTTTCAACTAATTTACTTAATGTTTTGACAGCAACTTCTTCATCGCTTCCAGTTGCTTGGATAGTAATCTCTTCGCCATTAAAAGCTCCAAGGGACATTATTCCAATTATACTTTTCCCATTAACAGATACTCCATTATACACAATACTTATATCAGAACTCAATTTACTTGCAGTCTTAACAAATATTGCTGCTGGTCTTGCGTGTAACCCTTCGTCATTAAGTAATTTAACAGTTGCTTCTCTCATCATTAACACCTCTCAGTTTATCAGCAATTTTATTGATTTTTTTGAGTCTATGGTTTATTCCAGATTTACTAACTTTAGGATCTAACATATCACCTAATTCTTTCAATGAAGCAACCGAATGCTCTTTTCTCAAAACTGCAATTTCTTGCAAGTTTTCAGGTAGTTGCTCTAATCCAATAGTATCCTCAATTAATTTAATATCATCTAACTGGCTCAAAGCTGCATTTATCGTTTTATTGATATTAGCAGTTTCGCAATTCACAATTCTATTTATATTATTTCTAACATCTTTAACTACTCTTATATTTTCAAATTCAAATATAGCCTTATTTGCTCCCATAATCGCTAATAAATCACTAATTTGTTCAGCTTCTTTTATATATACAACATAATTATCTTTACGTTGGACTATCTTTGAATTCAGTGCAAAACTATTTATTATATCACTTAGATTTACTGCGTGGTCATATCCATTAGTCACCAGTTCAGCATGATATGCCTTGTCAGGATTAGATATTGAGCCTGCACCAAGAAACGAACCTCTAATATATGCTCTTCTAGCACCATTTCCTCTTAATATCTTATCATCTATTTCGTATTTTCTATCAAATACATTTTCACTAGTCATAAAGTCTGTATCAAATAAAACTTCCCTTACAGCAGGACCATCTAATAGCATTATATTGTAATTACTTCTCTTTTTAAGCTGTAGATTTCTGCTGATTGACGCCTCTACATCAGCGGAATATGATTTCAAAAAAGTGAATATCCTACGAGCTATAGAAGCGTTTTCTGTAACGAAGTGTAATTGGATATCTCCGCTATTGAAAACGATTGTACCACACATACGAACTAGCCCAGCTAGCTCTGCTATTAATTCGATATCGTCTCCGACTTGAATTCTGGCTAATTCATTTTTTACATCGGTTGAAAAGCTCATATAATCACTCCATAACTGACTCTTTCATTCTTAACGCTTTTAAAAATACATTTAATTCATTTCTATGAGATAGTAGTGTTTTAGCTTTATCAACGTCCACATAAGTCGCTTTAACAAATCCTTCTTTTTTTAATGGTGCACAAGAAGTGTCCTGTGAGTGCATAAAAAACCAATGAACTGTTTTTTCTATTTTCCTCATTCTAGAATAGCTATAATAACTATACTCTATATAGTCTATATAAGTACCTAAACTCGCATCAACATTACTTTCTTCAAGAACTTCTCTTAAGGCAGTTTCAGAAAGTTTTTCACCTGATTCAACTCTTCCTTTAGGCAATACCCACGCGCCGTTATATTTTTTTAATAACAAGACTTTTTCGTCGTGTAATACTATTCCCCCTGCACTTATTTCTTTCATTTGATATCACTCCATATTTGTACTTGATAATGTCGCATACAAGTTGTAGTCAAAAAATAATGAAAGTGATATTTCTCAATTATTTTTTAACATATTATAATTATTCTACCATCTTATTAACAATTACTCAATAGATGTGATATTATTAATATAAATTTAATATTCGGAGGTTGTTTTTATGAATCAAACAATAAATTTTTTATCAAAACTACTTAGTATTCCATCCCCAACTGGCAATACTGCTGAAGCAATTGACTTCATTAAAACTGAATTTAATAGCTTAGGTTTGGAATCTACTTTAAATAAAAAGGGTGCACTTATTGCAACTATTCGAGGTGAAAATGACAGCGAACAAATCACTTTTAGTGCACATGTGGATACTTTAGGTGCAATGGTAAAAGAAATCAAATCAAATGGAAGACTTAAACTATCACTCATTGGCGGATATGCGCCTAATTCAATTGAGGGTGAAGAAGTAATCATTCAAGCTTTTGACGGGTCTGAATATACTGGAACCATACTTTATGAAAATCCTTCAGTTCACGTTTCTGGCGATGAAGTCTATGAAAAAGAAAGAACTACCGATAATCTAGAAATTAGATTAGACGAAAGAGTTTCCGACGAAGAATCTATTTCTAAACTTGGCATAGAAGTAGGAAACTACATTTCATTTAAACCTTCTGTCCAAATTAGTGATTCAGGTTTTATAAAATCAAGACACTTAGATGACAAAGCAGGCATTGCAGCTATTTACAATATGGCTAAAGAACTGTTGAATCGCAATGTAAAGCCTAAAAATACAGTTAATTTCTTTATAAGCAATTATGAAGAAGTTGGTCATGGTTCAAGTGCTTCAATTCCAGAAAATACTTCTGTGTTTATAGCTATTGATATGGCAGCTGTTGGCGAAGGACAAAAAAGTGATGAATTTTCTACAACTATATGTATGAAAGATAGCTCAGGGCCTTATGACTATGAAACTAGCAAAAAGCTTATCGACTTAGCTAAAACTAACGGCATAAATTATAAAACTGATATCTATCCTCATTACGGTTCTGACGTCAGTGCTGCATTGAGGGCAGGATACGATTTTAAGTTCGCACTTATTGGTCCTGGAGTAGATGCAAGTCATAGCACTGAGAGAACTCATATTGACGCAATAGAAAATACAGTGAAATTAGGGCTTGCTTATATTGATAATTATGAGGTTTAATTAGGTGATTTAATGAAATACTACAATTTAAATAATGGTAATGATATTCCAGCAATAGGGTTTGGATGTTATAAAATAATTGATAAAGAAACACTTAGGAATACTTTGGTAAATTGCGCAAGAAATGATTATGAATTAATTGATACTGCTTTTTACTACGATAATGAACATTTAATAGGTGAAATACTAAAAGAAGAATGCCTTGAAAAAGAGTTCTGTATTGCTACTAAGGTTTGGCCTAGTGACTTCGGGATTGAGAATACTAAAAAATCCGTCGAGAGGTCTCTTGTGTCGTTAAATAGAGATTATTTGGATATAATGTATCTCCATTGGCCTGGAGACGATATGGAGAAATCTTGGAGGGTTTTAGAGGACTATTATGAACAAGGTGTAATTAAAAATATTGCAGTTTCAAATTTCTTTGAAACGCACTTGAAAAAACTGTTTAACTGCGCAAATATTCCACCACAGATTAATCAATTAGAAATACATCCTCTAAATCAGCAAAACAGTTTAATAGAATTCTGTAAATCCAATGATATTCAAGTTGTTGCATGGAGCCCTTTGGCAAGAGGAAATAGTTCACTTTTTGATAATGAACGTTTAGTTCAAATAGCATCAAATCATAAAGCAAGTGTAGCACAAATAATTTTGGCTTGGCATTTAAGTAGAGGGCTGGCAATAATTCCTAAAACCATAAGTGCTAATAGGCTAAAAGAAAATATTGAAGTGTTAGATATTAATCTAAGTAATGATGAGCTATTATTTATTTCTAGTCTCAATGCTGATTTTAGTGTTTCGCAAAGCCCATTAGATGAAAATTGGTTAAGAAAAATTAGATATGAATAAAACAAAACGATAGGCTAAATTAGCTTATCGTTTTTTGTTATAACTATTCAATTATGGCATTTTCATAAGTCTTATAAGTTGCAAACATATATATCAAATATATACCTATAAAAACAGCTATAGTTATCATAAAATTAGTAATTAAATATTCTGGAGACATTATTCCTTTGAATATTGTATTCATGATATAAATCGATCCCGACGCTACTGGCAAACCTAATATCAGTGGAAATAAGAAAAGTATCATAACTTGTTGCCAAATTAGCTTTTTAATATTTCTTTCAGATAAACCTAATTTTGATAGTAAATCATATCTGACTTTATAATTCTTTATCTCGGATACTAAGTTCATTGAAATAAGCGTGCACATAACTAATACAAATATCAAACCAATCAATATAATCGATAGTGAAGAAGCTGTTAGTGATACTAACATTTCGTTAACTCCTGCTTGAGAAATCATAATCGAATAGTCAAGTTTTATAGAATCCAGTCCGTATTCATTTGAGTATCTCCCTAGATATCCTCTACCCAAATCAAATGTATACTCTAACAATTCATCATTAAGTGTAGCGTAATCGTAATCTCCCAAATTCCAAAGATCTACTGTATAGTCATACTCTAAATTTTCAAGTTGAGAATGATTTAATACTATGTAGTAATTGCTGATTTGGGAAGTATTCATTTCTGCATTTGATTTTTCTTTAAGTTTATACTCTTTATTCAAGATATAGTATTCATCATTTTCCATAGTTTCAACAATGCTTTGCATTTGGAAAAAAGATTGAAGTAAAAATTCATCATCAGCTAAATCTATTACATCATATCCTGCGATTCTTCTCATTTCATTATAACTAGATAGCGGAACTATTATGTCATTCTTGTATTCTTCTGGGTATTTTTCTACTTCTTCTTCATAGGCTATCTTATAGACTTCAGAATCACTAACTTCATATATTGGTACATGTACTTTGTCAGAAACATCATATTTTTTTGTTATTTCATCTATTCCTCCTGCCAGTTCAGAGTCGTTGTATTCATTCATAAAAACTAAATCAAAGCTTTCATACTCACCAACAAAACTCTTGTAATAATTGACAAAAAGAATCCCCACACTCATCATGGTAATGGATAGTACAAATAGGATTGCCAAGGTTCCCATTTGCCTAGACATAGTATTTACTCTTCCTCCGATGAATCTAATTGGCAATACTCTGCTAGTAAACTTCTTATTACCTCTTAATAAAACCTTGTTAAATATTAAAACCATAGTTGAAGCAACTCCATATAGGCTTAGTACTAAAATCAGTATCCCTATATTAAGTAACCATATACTAAGGAAATAATTGAAAGCATAGTACATCATTCCTAGTCCTGTTAGTATTCCAATTGTTGTAATTGTTAATATTATATATTGGCTCTTTAAACTTTTTGATACTTGCTTTTCATTTTGTCTATCCATGTCTAACCAATCTATTATCTGATTCTTATTGAATAGTTTTCTGCTAAATAAGTATGCGAAACCATAAGCACAAATCGTAACTAAAATCGTAATTAGAATGGAATTAATTAGTCCAGATAGAGTAAAGGAGTACTCCAGACCCATTAAATTGAAAACTATTACCTTTAATATTTCACCTAGCAATAGTCCAAATAACATACCTATTACAAGGGAAATAACGCACAATAAAACTTGTTCTAGCCAAAACATCTTCTTTATATTCTTCTGCTCAATTCCCATTAAAAGATATAGTCCAAATTCACTGGAACGTCTTTCAACTATAAATCTAACCATATATTTTATCATCAGAGCAACTACGAACATCATAAATATAGAAGCAAATAGTAACATCATAGAAAATCCAGTTCCTACACTTGAAACTTCTTGTATCTCTTCTAAAAAGATAGTCCTGTTCATCGCAAACTCCATGGATATAGCTAGAGAAAGCGTTATTAGATATATTAAATAATCATCAAAAGTTCGTTTAGCATTTCTATAAGAAAGTTTCAATAACATCTAATCACCCCCAAGGAGTGCGACAATGTCCATGATCTCTAATTGAAACTCCATTTGGTTCTTATCACCACGAAACACTTCATTGAATATTTCACCATCTTTTAAAAACAGCACTCTCTTGCAATAACTCGCAGTTTTTGCATCGTGAGTAACTACTAATATTGTAGAACTGTCATTTCGATTTAAATCTTCTAAAGTTTCCATTAATTTTCTAGATGAATGTGAATCTAATGCTCCTGTTGGTTCATCAGCTAAAATTAAACTTGGATTATGGATTATTGCTCTTCCGCAGGCACATCTTTGCCTTTGTCCACCAGATATCTCATAGGGGAATTTCTTTAGGACATCGCTTATTCCTAATCTTTCAGCCACTGAATTGACTCTATCATGGACTTTTTCTTTTTCATTTCTGTTAATCACCATGGAAAGACCTATATTTTCTTCAACGGTCAATGTATCTAATAAATTGAATTCTTGAAAAATAAATCCCAAGTTTTTCCTTCTGAATTCAGCTAGTTTTTTATTTTCAATTCTTCCTATATCTTCGCCCTTTAATAGCACTTTCCCACCTGTAGGACTGTCAATAGTTGAGACACAGTTTAATAGTGACGTTTTTCCACTTCCTGAAGCTCCCATAATTCCTATGAAGTCTCCACTGTATACGTCTAGAGAAACACCGTCTACTGCTTTAGTTAATACAGTTCCACTTCCATAGTACTTCTCTAAGTCTATAATCTCTAATATTTTTTCCATATTCTCACCCCTTATCTACTTTAATTCTATATCTAAGTTGATAAAGAGTCAGCTTACAGAATTGAAAGGTTGACTCTCTTGTGGAAATACTACCATAAATTCAGTGTATTCATTTTCTATTGAATCTACTTTAATGCTAATATTCATTTTATCTGCTGTCTGTTTTACCAGGTAAAGCCCTAGTCCTGAAGCTGATTTTCGCTCAATCTTAGATCCAGTAAAACCTTTCTCAAAAATTCTAGGTAATTCCGATTTAGGGATTCCTTTCCCATAATTTTTTATTGCAATCGCATATGAATATTCATTCCTAAATTCTGTAATTTCAACAACTCCACCATAATCTGAATATTTTATGGCATTTATTATAATCTGATAGATAATAAATCTACTCCACTTAAAATCACTTTTATATTTGGAATTTAAAGATACTTTCACTTTAAAGTGAATATCTTTACTCCTAATCATCTGTTTTTCTTCCATGATAATTCCATGTACTAAATCAGCCGTATTAATTGTATCTAAATGATAATCTCTTTGTAAGTCCCCGATTCTTATTGCCGTTAAACACAATTCCAAAATATCATTAAGCCTTTTTACTTCTTCAATTAACTCAATATTTTCACCTTCTCCTACTGATAAATTTATAGATGTAATTGGAGTTTTCATTTCATGAATCCATTCTTCAATTAATTCTCTAAAATCATTATGCTCATTTCTTACTTTTGCTATTTCACCTATCATATCTCTATTTGCTAATTTCATAATATCGTAATATATTGCAGCTTCTTCATTTTTAGGTCTGCTCAATAGCTCGTGAACATAATATGTTTTATCTAATGAATTTAGTATGTTCTTTTTTTCTTCCATCTCATTTTTGTATTTATAGTATTTATACGAAGTAAATACAATATCTGTGATAAGCATAAGTATAACAGTGAGAGCAAGCATTTCTATTTTAATATTACCTAAGAATAACAATATGAATACTATAATCCTCATTATCCAGATATAAACCCAATTATCCCATCTATTGTTCAAATAATCTATCATACTAGTTTTACTCCCTCTCCGCGAATAGTTTCTATGTATTCACTATCTGAAATACTCTCTATGGACTTTCTAAGTCTACTTAAATTCACATTTAACGCATTAGGATCTACATAATTTCTATTTTCCCATAAATAGTCCATTAATTCCCCTCTATCTACAATTTGCGTACTGTTAATAAACAGATAAAACAATAATTGAAACTCTATACTAGGCAGCTCTATTGATTTTGTATTGTCAATATTCCTGAGAATCCTTTTGTCTATTTCCAAAACTAAGTTCTTGTACCGTATCAATTTTAAATTTTCTTTGGAGTGAGTTTCCAACTGTCTTTTTATCCTCGCTAATAATACCTCTCTTGAAAAAGGTTTTCGTATATAGTCGTCACCACCAATTTTAAGAGCTTTCACTTCATCTTCTATGGAATCTCTTCCTGTAATAAAAAGAATCGGGACTTTACTAACTCTTCTAATTCCCATACAAATTTCGTAGCCACTATGTTTCCCTAAATTTATATCCAGTAGAATCAGATTAGGGTTTACACTCAAAATATCATTTTCTATCAAACTAAAATCATTCAATACATATGGTTTGTATCCATTTTGCTCCAAATAAACTCCTATGCTATTTGAAAGTTTTAAATCATCTTCGATTATCATTATAGTTTCCATAATACTCTCCTACTATATGCTAAAAGGCAAATATTACTCATATTTGCCTTTTTTTACTATATTGTCTGAATCTGCAATAGATATTAGCTTTTGACTAATAAATACACTATCGTGTCTCACATATCCATTTTTAACTTCAATAAAATTACCTGTAATAAGCTCTATTCCAAGTTCATTTAATCTTTTCTCATCTTCATCTGTCGGTAAAACTTGGTAAGAATTTTCTGATGCATATGCTTCTTTGCTATCTTCATCTATTTCCATGACATTAGCAAGACAATAATCCAATTCTAAATCTGGTCTGTGTTCTAGAAGTTTTGCAACATGATCATAAACTCCGTAATTTGAAGTCTCACCGGGTTGAGTCATTATATTGCAAATATAAGCAGTCTTTGCACTCGCACTATTTATTGACTCCACTACTCCATCAACCAATAGATTTGGAATTATTGAAGTGAAAAGACTTCCAGGCCCAAGCACAATTAAATCAGCTCTTTCTATGGCTTTTAGTCCTTCGTCTAATGCTTTCGCATTTGGATTTTCAAGTCTTATACTCTTAATTGGAGATTTTTCTGCTAAACTAAGTTTTGGAATAATGGACTCTCCTATACACTTCTGACCGTTTTCAAGTTCTGCTAGAAGTGTCATACTTTCTAAAGTCACTGGAAGCACATTCCCAGTGATATTAAATACATTGCTAGTCTCTTGAATTGCCTTACCAAAGTTTCCATATATTTCATTCATTGCTGCAATTAGTAAGTTCCCAAAACTTTGTCCTTTAAGCATTCCATTCTCAAATCTAAATTGAAACAACTTTTCCATTGCTGGCTCTGTATTTGAAAGAGCTAAAATACAAGCTCTTATATCTCCCGGTGGCAACATTCCTAAATCTTCACGAAGTATTCCAGAACCTCCACCATCGTCAGCAACAGTGACTATTGCAGTAATCTCATCTGTGAATCTCTTCATCCCTCGCAACAGTATTGATAGACCAGTTCCTCCACCAATTGAAACTATCTTTCTTTCTTCTAAAAAAGACATCTTACCACCTACTTTTATCTCTATGTGCTGAAGTTGAATTATAATTCAGCCCATTGAGTCTTTTACTTAATTCTTCCGCTATGGCAACCGATCTGTGTCTTCCGCCTGTACAGCCAATGCCAACTACTAGTTGGCTTTTACCCTCACTTATGTAATGAGGTATTAAAAATTCGATTAGCTCAGTTACTTTATTAGAAAATTCCTTAGTTACGTCCCATTTATAAACATAATCAATTATTTTCTGGTCAAGTCCAGTAAGTGGTTTCAAATCTTCTATATAAAATGGATTTGGAATAAACCTAACATCAAAAACCAAATCTGCATCTAATAATATCCCATTTTTAAAGCCAAATGATACAAATGCAATATCTAGTGTCCTCTGATTGGTTAAATCCATAAAACCCATTACATTATCTTTTAATTGTGCATTGGTTAAATTGCTAGTGTCTAATAAGAAATCTGATTTGTCTTTTAGCTCTTGAAGTATTTCTCTCTCCAAGTCTATTCCTTCAGTTATTGAACCTTTAGGAGTAAGTGGATGAGGTCTTCTAAACTCTTTATATCTCTTAACCAATACTTCGTCTCTTGCATCTAAAAACACTAGTTTATATTCGTAGCCATTGGCTTGAATATCGTCTAATACCGTTATTATATCCTTGAAGAAACTACCAGTTCTAATATCTAATACCACTGCAACTTTATCTATTTCCCTATTAGATTCAATACATAAATTTATGAATTTAGGTAATAATGTAGGTGGAACATTGTCCATTGCATAATAACCCATGTCTTCATAAATATCTAGAACTGAAGATTTCCCAGCTCCACTAAGTCCTGTTATTACTATTAACTCCATTACTTCCACCTTCACTTTCTATGTTTACAATATTTTTCAAATCTAGTCCTGCAGCTCTTACTCTATCTAGACAATGAGCTACTTCTCCAACTCTATGCGGAGAATGTGCATCACTTCCAAGTATCAATTTGGTCTCTAAACCTTTCAATAGTTTCAAATCATCTACTGTTAAATAGCCATGTTTTCCGTTTACTTCAAGTAAAGTGTCATTTTCAATGCAGGCTTGATTTAGTCTAACTACATCTACTGGAACTTTAGCACCAGGGTGTGAAAGAAACATAATATCATAGTCTTCTACTGCCTTTATTAGAGAATCAGTCGTCTTCTCCTTTAGATTTTCAAAAGTACTATTTGACATATTCATAATTTTACTTTGAAAGTAGAGACTGTATGCAGTTCCAACATTTTTGGGCATAATTCCAAAATGATACCCTGCTGCAATATAGTCTAAATACTTTATTTCGTTTTCATCTATATCTAAAGTCCCCTTAAAGTCCAATAGATTGGCTTCTACGCCTAATAGTATTTCTATATCATCATACAGTTCATTAAGTCTATCGATTTCGTCACGCATAACTTTGAAGTTTTCTCTCTTAACACCATAAAATCTGTGTCCTGGTCCGTGGTCTGCAATTCCAATTACGCTAAGACCCTTTTCCCTAGCTACCAAAACATTCTCTTCAATAGTTCCCTTACCATGACTATAAATAGTATGTGTATGATAGTCCCCTATAACTTTCATATTCATTCCTCAATAATTTTTACTTCAGTTTCCAGCATCACACCATAGTTATCAAATACAGTTTTTCTAACAGTATCTATTAATTCCAAGACTTCATTTGATGTAGCATTATTGCTATTTACGATAAAGCCACAATGTTTCTGTGAAACTTGCGCTCCACCATGTTGTAATCCACGAAGCCCTGAATCATCTATTAACTTACCTGCAAAATAGCCTTCCGGTCTCTTAAAAGTAGAACCAGCACTAGGAAGTTCAAGAGGTTGTTTAGACCTTCTCTTTTCCGAAATCTCTTTCATCTTACTATTGATTTCATCAAGATTTCCCTCTTCTAGTTTCATGGTCGCACTTATTACAACCATGTCTTCGTCAGCAACTCTGCTACCACGATACCTAAAATTCATCTCCTCACCAGTAAAAGTATGCAAATTTCCATTTCTATCCATCGCTGTTACGCTTTCAACTACATCTTTAAACTCTCCACCATAAGCGCCGGCATTCATCATCATAGCGCCTCCTATGGCTCCAGGAATCCCCTCTGCAAATTCAAGTCCAGATAGAGAATGTTTCGCAGCAAACTTACTTACAGAAGTAACAAGCGCACCGCTAGTAGCAGTAATTCTATTGCCATCTACGCTTATATCTCTAAAATTATCATTTAATTTTATAATTGCTCCCCTATATCCCGCATCACTAATTAAAAGATTTGAGCCATTTCCAATTACCATATACCTCATATTGTTCTCATTTAAAAACACAATCGCATTTTTAATTTGTTCCACAGTACTAGGTAATATCATTACGTCACAAGGCCCGCCTATTTTGAAAGTAGTGTGTGCACTCATAGGTTCGTTATATCTAATTTCACCAATCGATTCATCTAAATTTATCAAATTCATAATCACTTCTCCATATTTTAATTACATACATTTTATCACATATATGATATATATACTATTTATCAGTACATACTAAACATAAAATAGCCATATTATAAATATCTAGAGATCTATGACAATAGTTCTCAAAAATACTATAATATGGCTATTACATCTTATTTAATTATAAAGTCTTCTAATTCAAATTCAGTATACTCTTCGCTATTAGGTGATGCATTATGATAGATTTTATATGAATCAGCTAATACATTTCCATCATCATCTACTTTTAAATTGACCTTTAGAGTGAAATTTGCCTCTTTTATCATATTGTATTCATCAAATAATTGAGGATAGTTTATTGAGTTCGCTTCTTTGCTTTCCTTAATATATTCAACGGTATCTGGGTTTTTTGAACGATTGTTATCATAATTAACCCTATGTTTCATAGAAAGTATAAATTTCATTTCAATATCGCTGGAATTTGCTGTATACTCCATATTAAAGGCTTCAAATCCAACAATATGATAATACTTTGAAAATGTTTCAGTCCAATCATCTACAATCTGCTTGCTTACATAATCTCTAATATTTTTAGGTATTTCATAATCATAGTGGAACAATTCTTTTATGTCATTTAGGTTTCTAACATTGTATTTAAGACTGTTTTCATCAAACCAATTATCTACAATCCAAATATCATCACCTTTGGAGTTTTTGATTTTTATTAAGTCTATGTGAATTTCAATTAAATCTTTTAATTCCACTAAGCCCTTGGTATTGTCTTCCATCATTGCTTCGTTATATTTATCAAATCTAATTCTTCCTATTTCTTCATTCTCTCCGGATAAAACTATAGGATGCATTATGCCATCAAAGCCTAAATTTTCAAATATAAAAGTATCACATACTTTACGAGGATCAGCATAATCTTTCTTTTGGTATTCAGTTAAATTCTCATAATCATTATATATGCTCTTTAATACAATTCCATTAATGCGATTATTTACCTCTGCCTTATCTATGGATTCTGTCCCTAAATTAAATGCTATTCTTATATCGTTTAATGAAATATAAGTCGCTCCATCATTATTATAGACAGGCTCTGTAAAATATAATCTAAGTCCATTGATGATTCCGTAATTCTTTCCAATATAAAACTGCATCCTCTCATTGTTTCTCTCTGCAATTACCATGTTTTTTTCGCTATCCCATCTAACTCTATACGCCAGATGTTCAAGAAATGGTCTCAATTGTATGTATATTGTATCGTCATAATTAAGTTCTACTCTCGTCACAAGTTCTGATTGGTCAATCTTAATTGACGTTTCCCATGAGCCTCTTGTACCTGCTGCCATAACAGAGCTAAAAAGCAATACAAAAGCTAGTGCTACTCCTACAAATTTCTTCATGATAAATATCTCCTTTCATAATATTTCCGTTGTTTTCACCTTAAGTTTATCATCGATTTACTATAGAAAAGTATCAAACAGATTACATAACAACATTATTTTTATGATAAATGGGTATACAATTTATAATGCATTGTAATAACGATACATAAATTAAGGAGTGAAATTAATGAAGAAAGTTTTTGTTACTAATAAGATGCCTGATAAAATAGTCGAAGAATTGAGAAGGCATTTTGAAATTGACTATTTTGAATCTGATGATGCTTTATCAGAAAGTGAATTAGCCAATAGAGCAAGTGATGCTGATGCAATTTTTTGCCCTCTATCTACAAAGATAACTAAAGATATAATTGACGCTGGAGAAAATCTTAAGATTATAGCAAATTTCGGTGCTGGTTTTGACAATATTGACCATTCTTATGCAAAGGAAAAAAACATTCCTGTAACTAATACTCCTGCTAAATCCTCAACTACTTCAACTTCTGAATATGCTGTTGGTCTAATTTTAGCAGCAACAAGGAGAATGGTATCTGGAGATAAAATGTTGAGAGAAGGCAAATTTATTGGCTGGAAACCAACTTTCTATCTTGGAAATGAACTATACGGAAAAACAGTTGGAATTATTGGTATGGGAAGTATCGGTACTAGAGTAGCTAAACTATTAAAAGCCTTTGGAGTTAATCTCATTTACTACAATAGAACTAGATTAGACGAAAAACTTGAACAAGAATTAGAAATTGAGTATATGGAACTAGACGATGTCATTGCTAATTCAGATATAATAACTCTACATCTTGCCTTTTCAAGTGAACTCCATCACCTAATTAATATGGAAAAAATGAAGATGATGAAACCTGATGCCATCTTAATAAATGCTGCTCGTGGTCCACTTATTGACGAAGCTGCACTAGTTGATGCTCTTGAAGCTGGAATGTTTAGAGCTGTCGCACTAGATGTTTACGAATTTGAACCTAAAGTAACTGAAGGATTATTGAAATATGATAGAGTTATACTATCCCCTCACTTGGGAAATACTACAGTTGAAGCTAGGGAAGAAATGGGCTTTATTGCAGTAGATAATATAAAAGACGTATTACTAGATGGTGTAGAACCTAGAAATAAAATTAACTAAAGACAAAGGTCTATTGAGTTTTCAATAGACCTTTTATAATTCATCATATATTTTAAGGAGATCCTCTTTTTGTAAAAGAGTTGGATTCTTTAGATTATCCAGTGGCGCATTTAGTGTAATTACTATATACTCTTTCCCATTTTTCGTTCCAAGTGTTGCCCAACACAACCCAGCTTTTCCAGTCGTCCCAGATTTTCCTCCTAGTATTTGATAACTATCATTCTGCTCAATATGTTCAAGTACAGTACTTTGCATAAATATTCCTTCTGGGTGGTCCAAAGTCTGAGTTGAAGTATACGCTTGAGAAGTAAATATATCTCTGAATACTGGATTTTTCAATGCATAGTTCAATAGTATATACATATCTTCTGCAGTAGTGTATTGGTTTTCGTCATCCAATCCTTCTGGATTAGTAAAGTGAGTACTGTTCATTCCCATTTCTGCTGCCCTATCATTCATAAGCATTACAAAATTATCAATGCTACCACCAATTCTCTTTGCAATAGTTCCTGTAGCTTCCCCACCTGATTTTAACATTATTCCATAAATTAAATCTCTATAAGTAACTACTTCATTACCTAAAAATCCAACCATTGAAGAATTTTTATTCACCATCTCTTGATATATCTCTTTATCCATTTGTACCTGTTCGTCTAAATTATCAATATAATCCAGTGCAACTACTGTCGTCATAATCTTTGTAAGTGAAGCAGGATACATTTTTTTGTCAGAGTTTTTAGATATAATGTCTTTATTACCATCAACTTCCCTTACAAAAATAGATTCGCTATAAAATCCACCAGTATCTTTGGCAAAGACTTTCCCAAATATATTAAACTTAACTACAATTCCAAATGCTAATGCCATTAATACCAGTGTGAATATGCTTTTCTTCACAATTCCGTTCATCATTATACCTCCATTATTTTCTCTTAATTTCATCATAGTTGAATTGTCTTATATAAACAATGACTTTAAACACTACTAAATCATAGATTAACTATCTTAAAAAAAGATTGGATTTGTCTTAGATATTGACATAAAATACGTTTTACAATAATTCATGTTATAATATTATAAAGATATATTAGGAGTGATTACATGTTTAGAGAAATGAGAAGAAAAAACCAATTAATAACTAATGAGGAAAGTATAAGTATTTTATCCAAAGCAACCGGAGGCGTTCTAGCTCTCTTAGGAGATAATGGATATCCTTATACTGTACCTATGAGCTATGTATATGAGAATGGCAAACTGTACTTTCACTGCGCAAAAGTAGGTCATAAGATTGATGCTATAAAAAATTCGGATAAAGCATCATTTTGTGTTATTGAAAGAGATGATATTGTTCCTGAAGAATTTACTACTAGATACATCAGTGTTGTTGCATTCGGAAAAATTCAAATATTAGAAGATCCCATTGAAATTAGACGAACTATTGAAGTATTAACGAGAAGATATTCACCTGGCTTTGAAGATGAAATGCAAAAAGAAATAGAAAATGACTTGGACAATCTATGTATGTTAGAATTTGATATTGAACATATTACAGGAAAAGAGTCTAGAGAATTGATGATGGAAAGAAAGAATTAGTATTATGTAAATACTGAGGTGATATTATGAAGAAGAAGTATCTAGTACTAGGAATACTATTGGTATTTGTTATCTATACTCTATTTCTAACACCTGTGTCTCTAAATCCAGATAATTACTTTAGTGTTGAAATCGCAAATGGAAGCAATGGCGATAGAATACTAATTAATGATACAAACGAAGTTAATAAAATCATAGATGCATTTAACAAGTCAATACATAAAGGTATAAAAGGAGTTAAACCTGTAACCATGGGATATAGCTATATCGTAAACTTTCAAGGTAGGATGAGACAAAATAAATATGTTTTATATGCAGCAGATTCAGGTGCTTGGAAAGATAGTTTCGGCCTGATTTCTTTTAGATACGATATAGATATAGACTTTTATAAACTGCTAGATAGCTTATTTCAACAATAAGTTATCTAGTTTGTTATCGTGTTAATCTATTAATATGTGTGATTAATTACTGAAATGGAAGCAGGGACCTTGCGTAGGGTCCCTCTCTCCCCCTCAGACACCCCCTGTAGCACCCTCACACGCTAAAACATAAAACACTAAAACCACTTAAAACATTAAATACTTAGTTTTTAATGCGATTTCAAAATGGTAAGTTCAACGTTTTGCATCAATTTTTTGGCTTTAAGTTTTTACAAAAGTGAAAGTGAAGAGAGTTTTAGGGAATATATATAGTGATTCCATTAAGAAACTTTGCTATACTATTTCTATTTGAATATCCAATTTTTCAATTTTTCAATTCTAATTTTTATGATTTACTGAAATGGAAGCAGGGACTTTGCGTAGGGTCCCTCTCTCCCCCTCAGACACCCCCTGTAGCACCCTCACACGCTAAAACATAAAACCTTACACCGTTTAAAACACTAAAAGCTTAGTTTTTAATGCCATTTCAAAATAGTAGATTTAAAGTTTTGATTCTAACTGTTCCTACTCCCATCATTAAGAAACTATACTATAAATCAAAACTCTTTGGAAAAGTAGCTATTCCAAGTTCTTCTCCTATTGCCATCGCCCACTGTCTAAATCCAAATGCTACTGATGTAATAATATTGTCTGTTTTTAAATACTTTTCAGGTACTACTTCATCACAAGCATCGTTCCAGCCTACCATATTCTTCAAATCATCATCTGTGAAATTCAACTCTTTTAAATTATGCTTTTCTACTCCAATCATAAATGATTTGCCTTTAAGATGCCCTAACTGTAGTAAGAAAATAGGTGCTATAGAAATAGCTCCAATAATTGCTCCATTTTTGTGAAAACAGTCAATGAAATTAAGGGTTTCTATATCTTCATTCGCACTTCTAGCATCTGTTGCTCCAGTTAATAGAAGTGAATCGTAATCTTCCATGTCCAATTCATCAAAGGTATTATCAGCAACTACTTTAATCCCCTCTTCTGTAATGATAGTATTTAGATGTTTAGCAAAATATACCACTTCTTTTTCTGCCATCCTTAACATTTCAAGTGCTACAGTCAATTCGAATAAGCAACATGTTTCATATAATAATACTGCCGTTTTCTTCATGATTTTACTCCTTTACTAGTCTGTTTTCACAAGCTTTTAAGTTCTATGGTCTTTGTAGATACACTTTCTACAAATCTCTTATCATGTTCTATGATTACCATACTTGGACTATACTCTAGTATCATATTCTCAATTTGTATCCTAGTAAATACGTCTATGAAATTCAGTGGTTCATCCCAAAAATACAAATGAGCAGGCTTAGCAATAGAAGCTGCCATAAGAACTTTTTTCTTCTGTCCACTGCTATAATATTTCATGTCCTTTATAAACTGTTCTCGTGGAAAGTCTAATTTTCTCAGTATAGTAAAAAATACAGTTTTATCTATTCCTTGATTGAAAATAAACTCATCAATGCTTCCACTTAAATGCGAAAAATCCTGAGGTAAATATGAGATTATTATTTCATTTGCCATATTGTAATGACCTAAATAGGGAATGTCTTCACCCAATAACGCTTTTATTAAACTGCTTTTCCCCGAGCCATTATCTCCGTTAATTGAAAGTATGTCCCCATTTGCAAAATCTAGATTCAATTTTTCAAAGATAGGATTGTTGTAGCAGACTTGAAAATCATGCAGTTTAAATAGATTTTTAGCACCATGTGCAAGTGGCATAATAGTAAGTTCATCTGCGATTTCAATATCTTTAAGCAAACTTGATTTTTCCTCTATTGCTTCTTCAGCCTTCTTCTTAGCATTAATTGATTTTTTCATCATCTTTGCTGATTTAGTTCCTATGAATCCTCTATCTACAGGGCCATTACCAAATTTAGTCTTTTCCACTTGATCCGACCAATTAGAAAACCTCCTAGAAGCCTCTGTAAGCTTTTTTATTTCCGTCTTAAGCTTCCTGTTCTTCTCAATCTCAAAATTGTCATCTAGAGCTTTCTGCTCCTCCCAAACAGTATAATTGCCTTTGAGTAAGTCTATAGAATTTCTATTTATAGACAATATATGATTTACACTTTTATCTAGAAAATCTCTATCGTGTGAAACTAATATGAAACCACTTTTACTTGATATATATTCTGCAACCATCTCTCTTCCATGAGCATCTAGATGATTGGTAACTTCATCTAATAGTAAAAATTCATTATCATGACTAAATAGTGCAGCCAATTGAATTTTGCTTTGCTCTCCCCCACTTAAAGTAGAGAAAGGTCTATAAAGTACTTCGTCTTCTATCTTCAGCAAACTCATTTCTCGCAGTAATTTCCATAGCTCCACATCTGGATATAGTTCATAGATTACATCGATAGCATCTAAATCCATATTTTTAACCAGCTTTGGAAAGTACTGAGTCCGTTCACACATATCAATTTTTCCATCAAATTGCAATTCTCCATTTAATATTTTTAATAGTGTGGTTTTACCTCTACCATTTCTTCCTATTAGCCCTAATCTCCAATCAGTATCTAAATTAAGGCTTATATTTTCAAATAGTTTATATGAATCTCTTAAATAGTTAAATGACATATTGCTTATTTTTATTATCGACATATGAATCTCCTCCTTTAAACACAAAAAAAACTGCGAACATATCGCAGTTTTAAACAATAAAACTTAAATTTCAGTATTCACGACATATCACTCCCTTGCGCGCATCAAAACTAAAGGTTAAAACCTTAATTCATCAGCATATAATATTTTCATTATTTGCAAGGATTAATGTACATCTGGCACCTCCATATATCTTTTCAAGCTAATTATATCATACTAAGTATTAAATACAACTATTACTTTGCAAGCGTCAATGCAACCATTTGTGATTTATCTATAGTTGAAAAGCCTAAAGACTCATAATATTTAACGTATTTAGGATCTTCATAATCAGTGATTACAAACTTTTGTCTTATTTCTTTGTATTTTTTTAATACCATATTAACTAATGTTTTACCTATTCCATTGTTTTGGAAAGACCCTTTTACTAGTAAGTCTTGGATAAGGACAATTGTATTTCCATCTCCTACTACTCTAATGAAACCGATTAGATCATTGTCATTCCATGCAGAAATGTGATACAGGGAATTATTAATTCCATCCATAAGCTTTTTCGGTTCTTTTGTATATGCTTTCCAACAAACATCGTCGTAAAGTTCAACAACATCTGTTTGATCTAACCACTCATCTTCAATATAAATAATTTCCATCCTTACCTCCTGAATTATAAATATAGGGCTTAAGCTTCACCTTAAACCCTATATTTTTTAATGTCTAAAATGTCTGATATTAGTATTAATTATAGACATATTATACTTATTTGCAAGCTCTATTACACCTTCATCGTGTATTGAACCGCCTGGTTGAACTATAGCTTTTACACCAGCTTCATGCAATAATTCAACGGTGTCTTCAAAGAAAAATCCATCTGAAGCTACTACTGCTCCTTCAATTTTATCTCCTGCTCTAGATATGGCTTCTTCTGTAGCCCAGCTTCTTCTTACTTCGCCTTGTCCAATTCCTATTGTACCTTCGTTTTTTGCTATCAGAATACCGTTTGAAGCAATTCCTTTAGCTGCAAACCAAGCAAATTTCAAATCTACTAATTCTTCTTCTGTAGGTTGTCTATCTGTTACTACTTCAAAAGCAAATTCATCTTCTTCTTTAGAAATATTATCATGTTCTTGAATTAAAACACCATTGATAACTTGCTTTATATCATGAGATTCCAAGTTCACTTCGTTTAAGTTTGACATTTTTAGTAGTCTAATGTTCTTTTTCTGTGTAAGTACTTTCATTGCTTCTTCAGAATATGAAGGTGCAATTACTATTTCCACGAAAAATGAATTCAGTTCTTCTGCTATTTCTGCATTCACTTCTCTATTAAATCCTATTACTCCACCAAATATTGAAATTGGATCTGACTCATATGCTTTCATATAAGCATCATATATATTGTCTGCTGATCCTATCCCACTTGGATTCGTATGTTTAACACCGACTACTGATGGTCTTGTAAACACTTTTAGTGAATTAAGTACTCCATAAACATCATTTAAATTATTATATGATAGTTCTTTACCGTGTAATTGTTCAATATCAAATTTCGATTCTGAATACGCACTTTCATAGTATTTAGCACTTTGATGTGGATTTTCTCCATATCTTAAATCTTGTTTTAAATAGTATGCATTAGTTAGTTTTTCAGGGTACTCTACTCCCAATTTACTATTGAAGTAATTTGAAATTAAAGAGTCATAATAAGCTGTGTAGGAAAAAGCTTTTCTAGCTAGTTCTTCCCTCAACTCTACAGAAGTATTATCATTTTTTAATGCTTCTACAATTTCGTCATAGTCTTTGAAATCTGTTACGATTAGAACATCTTTATAGTTTTTAGCAGCTGCTCTAATCATCGAAGGTCCACCAATATCGATGTTCTCTATGAGCTCATCATGACTGGCATCTGCTTTTTTAAGTACTTCTTCAAAAGGATATAGACTATTTACAACCATGTCTATAGGTCTTATGTTCATTTTCTCTATACACTCAATATGTTCTGGAAGCTCTCTTCTGAAAAGCAGTCCACCGTGTATATAAGGGTTCAAAGTTTTTACTCTACCGTCTAATATTTCTGGAAAATTAGTTACATCATCTACATCAATGACTTCTATTCCATTTTCTCTAAGAGTTCTTGCAGTACCACCTGTTGAAATTATTTCCCAATCTAGCTCTACTAAATTTTTTGCAAACTCAACTATTCCTGTCTTATCAAAAACAGAAATCAGTGCTCTTCTCTTCATCATTAGTCCCTCCTGATTTTAACAGTTCTTCCCACTATCTCTATTCTATTTTCACAAAATGCTCTAACGGATTCAGAAAGAATTCTATGTTCTATATCTAGAACTTTTTTCTGTAGTGATTCTGCAGTATCATCATCAGATATTTCAACTACGTCTTGCATTATTATAGGGCCACCATCGGTTTCCTCATTGACAAAATGCGTAGTAGCACCACTGAATTTCACTCCATATTCTATTGCTGCTTCATGTACTCTAAGACCATAATATCCATTTCCACAGAAACTTGGAATTAACGATGGATGAATATTTATTATCTTATTGGCATATTCGTCAATTAAGACTTTAGTAATTATCTTCAAATATCCTGCTAATACTACTAATTTGATTCCTCTGTCTTTAAATAATTCGAGTAATTCAGTGTCATATTCAATATTGGTTTTTCCTTTTGAATCTAAATATACACTTTCAATCCCAGACTTCTCTGCTCTTACTAATCCATAAGCATCTTTATGATTAGATACTACTAAATCAATATCTCCTCCTAAATCTTTGTAATCGATTAAGGATTGAAGATTGGTTCCACCGCCCGAAATTAATACTGCTATTTTTATTCTAGACATAACTCAACACCAGTTTCACCTTCGATGATTTCACCTAGTTGATAAATCACTTCTCCCTTAGCATTGAATTCTTCTATTATTTTTTCGCTGTCTTCTTTATTTACTACTAAAACCATACCTATACCCATATTGAAAGTTCCAAACATTTCTTCAGTTTGAATTCCGCCCCAAGTTTGAAGCAATTTAAAAATTGTTGGTATTTCAACTTTTGAGTAGTCTATTTTTGCTCTATATCCGTCTTTTAATACTCTAGGCAAATTTTCGTAAATACCTCCACCTGTTATATGAGATATACCATGAATATCGTATTTTTCAATAAGTGGATATACTGTATCAACATAGATTCTCGTTGGAATTAATAGTTCTTCTCCAAGAGTACTTTCTAGTTCATCAACATATACTCCCAAATCAAATTTCATTCTATCAAACACAATTTTTCTAACTAGAGAATAGCCATTACTATGAATTCCTGATGACGGAAGACCTAATATCACATCACCAAATTGTACTTTTTCTCCAGTAATTATTTTATCTTTGTCAACTATAGCTACGCTAAACCCAGCTAAGTCATAGTCATTTTCTTTATATATTCCTGGCATTTCAGCAGTTTCTCCACCGATTAATGCACAACCTGCTTTAATACAACCAGAAGAAACCCCTTTAACAATGTCTGCCATTTTTTCTGGAACTAATTTTCCTGTTGCAATATAGTCTAAGAAAAATATTGGTTTTGCACCTTGGCAAAGCACGTCATTTACACACATAGCTACACAGTCTTCACCAATTGAATCATGGACATCCATCATTTGTGCTATTTGTACTTTTGAACCTACTCCATCTGTCCCTGAAACAAGAACTGGTTTATCGTACGCGTCTTTGTTCAACTCAAACAGTCCAGCAAAGCCACCTATATCAGAAATTACACCGTCTATATAAGTATCTTTTACAAAGTTTTTTATAAGTTTTACTTCCTCATATCCTGCCGTCTTATCAACACCTGAATCTTTATAAGTTAATCCCATGAAATCCTCTCCTTATATTGGGTAATTTCCGTCGAAGCAATTCGTACAAAATCCTAAATTTCCGCAGACTCTCTTTAATGAATCCTTACTTATGAAATAAAGTGAATCCGCTCCTATATACTCTCTAGTCTCTTCCACTGTTCTTCCATGGGATATAAGCTTTTTCTCATTGGGAGTATCAACACTTAAATCACATGAATATCTAATTGGTGGAGACGAAACTCTAACATGAACTTCTTTAGCTCCTGCTTCTTTCAACATCTTAATAATTCTCTTTATGGTAGTACCTCTAACTATGGAGTCATCAACTAATATGATTCTCTTTCCTTCAATATTAGTTTTAAGTGGAGTCAGTTTTATTTTTACGCTTTGTTCTCTCATCTCTTGTGTAGGTTCAATAAAAGTTCTACCTATATATCTATTTTTAACTATCCCTTGTTCAAATGGTATGCCTGATTCTCGAGCATAACCAAGAGAAGCTATGGTACCAGAGTCTGGAGCCCCTATTACAATATCACCATCAGTAGGACATTCTTTATATAGCTCTTTTCCCATATTATATCTAGCTTCATAAACACTCTTATTCTCTATATAGCTGTCTTGTCTTGCGATATAAACGAATTCAAAGATGCAAAGCGCTTTTTTATGTTCATCTACTTTGTAACTATGAATTTTATCTTTTTCAATAAAGATAATTTCTCCTGGTTCAATATCTCTTATGAATTCTCCTCCTACTGAATCGAATGCACAAGTTTCAGATGAAAGCATATACGCACCATTGAAAATCCCAAGAGAAAGTGGTTTTATTCCCCAAGGATCTCTAATGCCAACCATTTTATCTTCGTCCATGTAGATTGCAGAATATGCCCCTTTGATTTCAGGTATTCCCTTAAGCATAGTTTCTTTATCTGATCTAATTAAATCTACAAAAACTCTAGGGCTAATATTGCTTTCTGGTACATTTCCTTCGATGGAAATAACTATGTCATTTCCGTCTACAGTATATATATAAGGCATAAAATTAGGATCATATGCTTCATCTGAAAAAGCATATTTAACATGTCCGACACCTTTATTTCCTTCAAGCAGTTTAACTTCTCTGTCATTATATACAGTACTTACAAGCCCCTGTCCTTTTATATCTCTTATCTCATTATTATAGTCAAATATTGTCATTCCAGTACATATTTGACCTCTATGTTGTATTGCATAAAGTGCAACATTTATTATAGTTGAAACGTCCATTTTTTCATTGCCAAATATAGCAAAATTACCGCTCAAACTTACACCCCTTATAAACCTAGATTCTTATCAGCCTCTACAACCGAGTTTTTTAAATCAATTCTGTATTGACGTAATCTATCTTTTAAATTATTGTCTTTTATAGCTAACATTGACGCTGCAAGAAGCGCAGCATTTTCTCCACCATTTATTGCAACAGTAGCAACTGGGATTCCCTTTGGCATCTGTACTGTTGATAGAAGTGAATCCATTCCATCCATAGTACTTGATTTTATTGGCACTCCAATTACAGGAATGGTAGTTAATCCTGCAATTACACCAGCAAGATGGGCAGCTTTACCTGCCAATGCTATAACTACTTCAAAATCATCGTTTTCTATTTCATTTATATAAGCTTGAAGTACATCTATCGCTCTGTGAGCAGATATTACTTTAGCTTCGTATTCTATATTAAATTCTTTTAGTGTATTTACTACTTTTTCAGCAATTTCTCTATCTGAAGCGCTACCCATTATTACGCTAACTTTCATTTTCACTAATCCTCCTAAGATATTATTTAAAAATGTATTTTGATAATTCAAATGGATCTACGTATTGATCGTCTTTATAGACTCTCATATTACCACCAGAGATTTCATCGATTAAAACTACTTCTCCATTGGCAAGTCTACCAAACTCAAGTTTAATATCATAAAGTGTAAGACCATTTTCAGCCAATACTTCTTTAATTATTCCACAGATTTCTTTTGTCATTCCTACTATTTCATCGTATTCTGCATCTGTAGTGATATCAAGCATTCTTAGAGCATCTTTAGTTATAAGTGGATCGTTTCTATCATCATCTTTAAGAGTAATTTCCACATATGAATCCAAATCTTGTCCTTCAACTGCATAAAGACCATATCTTCTCATGAAGCTTCCAACGGCTTTGTATCTACAAATTACTTCGATACCTTTACCAAAAGCAGTAGCTGGATATACTTCCATAGTTGCATCTTCAAGATTGCTATCTACATAGTGAGTTTTTATTCCCCTATCTCTAAGGATATCAAAGAAAAATTTTGTAACTCTTATTCCTTCTCTTCCCACTCCTTCAACAGTTAATCCTACAGTATTAGCACCTGGGTCAAATACTCCATCTTCCCCAGTCATATCATCTTTGAATTTCATCATATAATTTCCATTTTTCAATTCATAGATGTCTTTTGTCTTGCCCTTATACACTAATTTCATTTGAATATTTCCCCCTTATTTTTCAATAAAAAAAGCCCATGAAGGTAGGTTAAGCGAAACCTACCCCCCTGGGTTTTTGTCCCTTAGGTGTAATATCTTTATTGAAATGCGCACAAAGATATTTGCGTCGCTCGGACCAGCGGTAAAACCCGGAACCCTAGACACACTTTCGCCCAGATAAATAAATATCTTGAGCTTTCTTTTAACATCTAAATATTGTCAATAGAAAAATATTTTGTCAAGTCATATAGTATTATTTTACATTCAATTTATCTGTCACTGCATTCAGATACAGTAGTAAATTTTTCTTTTCCATTCAAATCCGCGAAATCAGCTGTGTCACTGTATTTAACATATTTATAACATACTTTGTGTCTTTAGTTTTATTATATATGGGTAGATAATAAGTGACACTAATCTTAACTATTACATAAATAATGCTTCATAATTGTAAGTATAGTTTAATCACTATATTATTGGAAATTGTTGGAATTTGATTTTTGAGAAAGGATGTTGGAAATGCGCAAAAATAATTTAGAGATAAGAAAAGAGCATGAAGCTGTTAGAAATAGTGTTGGATATTATGATTTTACGCACCAATTACTAGAAGTTACTGGAAAGGATGCAAAAGCCTTTCTTGACTATGTTTTTGTTGCGAATATTGGAAACTCAAAAGTTGGAGATGCTAAATATACAACTATGCTAAACGAAGAAGGTATTATCATTGATGACGTCATAGTATTTATGATAGCAGAAGAAAGATTTTGGATTTCTACACTGTATATCAATGAATTGATTGCATGGTTTGACTCTCACAATAAAGACTTTGAAGTAGTATACGAAGACATCACAAATAAGGTTACTATGTATGCGGTTCAAGGACCAAAATCCAGAGAAGTGTTAAATAAGTTTTTAAGTGAGCCAGTTGACAGTATAAAGTATTTCTCCATTACTGACAATAAAATAGACGACATTCCTGTAAGAATTGCTCGTATGGGATATACAGGTGAATTAGGCTATGAAATATACTGTACACCTGATGATAAACCACTTGTTGAAAGTAAACTTGATGAAGCCGGAAAAGAATTTGGCATACTAAATCTTGGTACAGACGTAATAATTACAAGTCTTCCTAGAGAAAAAGGCTATGTATTAATGAGTGATTTAGCAGGTACAAATCCTTTGGAAGTTGATTTTGGTTGGACAGTAAACTGGAAAAAAGATTTTATCGGAAAAGAAGCTCTTGAAAAAGTTAAAGCGGAAGGAGCTAAGAGATCTCTTTTAGGTTTTACTATTGAAGATGATGAAATAGAAATTGCTCCAGGATCTATTGCAAAACTAAATGACGAAATAGTAGGGAAAGTTACTGTATTCACATATGGATATACTGTTGAAAAAAGCATAGGTTTCGTATTAGTTGACAACGACAAAGCTAAAATTGGTGATATAGTAAATATTGTGGTAGAAACTAAAGAGATTCCTGCAACTTTAGTAGACAGAGTATTTTACGACCCAAGTCACGAAAGAATAAAAGGATAATTCATAAAAGCCTTCTGATTAATCAGAAGGCTTTTTTATAATGAGTAAAAAGAACATAAAATACAATCATACTTGTTTTTTATCCGTTTAATACTTCTTTTTCTAACATATCAATGATATTTTGTAGTTCATCACTAGATTTTATTGCATTGGCTTTTTCAAAATAAACTAGTGATTTATTCAATCTGCCTGCTTGATAAAGTAAAGTCGCAAGATTGTAATCAATATAATAATCTTCCCCATATTCTTCAATGGCATCTTCTAAAACTTTTATTGCTGTTTCTATATCGCCAATCGCATTATTAATTATTGCCAATTGGTTGAAATATTCCCTTTCAGGGCTTATTTCTATGGCTTTATATATGGACTCAAAAGCGAATTCTATATCATTTAAATTTAAATAACAAGTGCTCATATCAAAGTAGTTTCTATCGGTTCTTGCACCCTCATTTATTTTGATTAGACTGCTAAGTGCCTTGTCGTAATCTCCTTGTTCAATTGCAAGAACTGCAACTTCACTTAAATAACTAGGCATCATTTCATCTATATTATTTCTGACTTCTTGAAGTCTAAGTTCATCACTATCTAAATGAAGGAATTTTTCCCATGTGATTTTACTCTTAATATATTGCCCGAATGCGTTATAAATATAGCCCAGTTTATAATATGCTAGTGAAAACTCATTGTTATAATTTAGAGTTCTCTCATAGATACGCATTATATCCAATACATATTCATCTCTATCTTCATCTGATAATTCTGTAATATCGATATTTTCCAAAGTATTTGCAAGATTAAATAACACTAATTCATCTTCAACTTTTAACTTGATTAAAGCATTTAAATACACTGCTGCATCTGAATACATCTCTTGTTGAAAGAAACTCATCGCCATTCCAAAAATAAGCTTTTTGGGATCATCGCTATATGAATTTAGCATCTCTGCATATATATCTTCGTAGTCTATTTCCAAGCCAATCCCATACATAAAGACTATTCCATCGATGATATTATCTAATGGCAACTCTTCATTATTTCCCTTAGCAATAGTATCAATCAAAGTATTAATTCTAATTGGAAGTGGCAAATATCCTGTATAAACATCACCATTTATATCAATTTCACTATCGTCTTTTAACTCAAGAAATGAAACTTCATCTTTCCTATTTAATAGCATTTTTTCATAAATCATAATATCACCTAAAATAATCCCATATATTTACGTTTTCTAAGTGTAGAGTCCATTAAGTTTTTGAATAGATGTCCTCTAAATACCATGAAAACCGCAGTAATCAACTGTGCTACTATATACATTGGAATATTGTAGAAAGCTAGTCCTAAATTCGCTCCGTAATGAAGCTCCATTATTGACAAGTTCAATTCATTAAATCCAAAATTAAAGACTAAAACATATATAAGAGTTGGAAGTAGGAATATATACCAATTCTCTTTTAAAAACTTAAAGTTATAATTAAAGCTATCTGATTGAACGGTCCCTTTAACGTATATGGTTTCAGGCATAGCATTTAATCCTATAAATATAGCTGCTTGAATTAGCAAGTATATATTCCACGGAATAGAGCCTACAGCACTAAGAAATATATTAATTAACATCTCAATAAAGAAAACATAGTAAATACTACTTGAATAATAGAAAAAGCTCTTCTTAAAGCCTCTAAAATTCACTCTATTGAAATATACAGCTGAATTCAGTTGATAATAATAACTTGATAATACTAATGATAATAGTAATGCATAAACAAAGCCCCAAATAAACGATAGTCCTCCTTGGAAAAAAAAGGATAATTGACTTGCACCAAATCTTATTATCGAATACATTATTGGCAATATCAATAATATTGGGTTTTTCACTATAGATTCAAATGTACTCTTAGTACTTTTACTGTAAACCTGTATCATATCTTCAATTCTGTCCATATCGTCCCTCCTCTTGCAATTCTACACTGATTTGCTTTATACCCTGATCCAAGTGTAGAAAACCATAAATTTCTATCGAATCACGGATATCTAAATAATTAGATTCAATAAGTCTTTCAATATCATAGTGGAATTTCTCTATTTTAACTTTTGGAACTACTCTCTTTGTCGGTATCTCAGAAAGTTCATCTAATTCTTGTAATACTTCTTCTCTCTTCAAAATATCATGTATATCAGCCATTGGAATTCTTTCAGTTCCCATGTAATCAAATGGAAGTTGATTATTAGAACTCAAGAAGTCAAACGCTAAGATTTCTGAAATCAATCCTATCTGTTGAGGTTTTACTATGTGTTTTGCGAATTCAAATAATTTAGCGTATAAACTATTTCTGCTATGAGCAACTTTTTCATAGTCGTTGAATCCCCAAAACTGCGACAATGCTTCGAAATAATCAAAAGGAGTTTCGTAGTAATTAGCTATCATAAACTTATTGGTGTGATAAAAATACCTTTCATTGTGGTATTTTTCAACAACGTCTTCTAATAGCTTCAATGCTATGATTTCATCAAAATTTAAATCATTAGTTTCCATAATTTCGTAAGGAGCCTCGTCTGCGTACACAAAACCGTACATATCGGCTTTCTGTAAGAGTCCTGAACCCTTTAATAGCTTCAAAAATCCCAATTGTAGTTTTTCGCCATCTAAATTGTATACGAAATTAAAACTCTCTCTAAAGCTATCGTATCCCTCATATGGTAAACCAATTATCAAGTCTAGATGTTGATGTATATTTCCATATGAGTTGACCTTTTTAATCACATATGAAAGTTTCTCTAAATCAGTAGTTCTTCCAGAAGCTTGCAATGTTTTAGGATTCGAAGATTGAATTCCTATTTCAAATTGAAATAGTCCCTTCTTTACATCTTTCAAAAACTCCAAAAACTCATCTGTAATTAAATGAGCAGTTACTTCAAAATGAAAATTCATTCCTTTAGGAGCATTTTCCATAATGAAAGTCATGAGTTCCATTGCATACTTTTGGTTAGCATTGAAAGTTCTATCAACGAATTTCACTTGCTTAATACCTGATTTCATAAGAATCAATAGGTCGCTTTCAACTCTCTCTTTGCTAAAAAACCTAAGCCCTTTTATAGTGGATGAAAGACAAAATTGGCAATTGAAAGGACATCCTCTTGACGTTTCATAATACACAATTTTATTTTCACTGTACTCCATATCATTAAAAGGAGTCGGAATAATATCTAGATTTTCAATAAGAGGTCTAGGCTTATTTATTATAATTTCGTCTTCTTTCCTATAAGTTACTCCATCTATTTCCTCAATCACACGATTTTTCTTGACTAAGTAGTTAAATAACTCATCAGTAGTAATCTCGCCTTCTCCTTCTATGATAAAATCTATAAAAGGATTAGCTAGCATTATCTCATTTTGAGTGAACGAAACTTCTGGACCACCTAAAACAATTATTAAATCCTTATTTACTTTTTTTAGTTTGCTACATATTTCAAGTGTTTCATTTATATTCCAAATATAGGTTGAAAAGCAAACAATATTTGGCTTAGCACTATGGATTTCCCTAACGATTAAGTCTAATTCTTGATTTATATTGTACTCGTATATATCAATGTCAAATTCTTTAGAATACTGTTTTATATATTGAATTGCTAAGTTTGAATGGATGTATTTCGCATTCAATGTACTTAGTATTATTTTCATATTAATCACCTTTTAAAATTATACCACAAGTTTTTGAAAATTTAGTGAGAAGCGCAAAAAAACCTAAGTATTCAATTACTTAGGCATTTCATATATTTTTAGATTATTCATTTTCTCCAAATTCTTCCCAGTGATAGTATTTAAATGCATCGTCATCTTCTTCGTCATATTCTTCTTCATCTGGTACTTCCACTTCATAAATATTGCCATCTTCATCCATAGGATAAGTCTTTTTCATGATATGTACCTCCTTATTTCATAAACCAAGAATAACCAATTCATTTGTACTTGTTAAGTTTTATAATCACTTTAATTTCTACACATTTTCAGAGTATTCATCAAAATATATCTCATAGTGATATTATACATTAATTCGCCTATCAATAACAAAAAAGCCTAAATACATTTCTGTATTCAGGCTTAGTTTTACATTCTTTCTGGTGCTACCATTCCCAATAGACCTAATCCATTATGAATTACTACTTTTGCTCCATAGCTAAGTGCTAATCTGGCTTTTTTAACTTCTTCGTCATCGACTAAGATAGAAGTCGTATTGTAGTATTTATTAAATGCTTTTGCCAATTCAACTATATGACGAGTTACGAAATAAGGTTGATATTTTTCATGAGCATCGATTACCACTGATTGGAAATTGTATATAAGTCTTAGTATATCTAATTCCTCTTCAGATGAAAGCAATGCAAAATCTACGCTATCTGCTGGATTAAAAGCACCTTTTTCAAGTAATGAATGAATTCTAGCATGAGTATATTGAACATAAGGACCTGTATCTCCTTCAAAGCTTAGAGTTTTATCCCAATCAAATACATAGTCTTTGATTCTGTCATTAAATAGTTCTTGGAAGATTACTGCTCCAATTCCTATTTGCTCTGCTAATTTGTCTTTATTTTCAATTTCTCTTTCTCTATTATTTAGAATTTCTAATATTCCGTCTTTTGCTTTCATAAGGACATCTTCTAAAAATAGTACATTTCCTTTTCTAGTTGAAAGTGCTCCATCTTCAGTACTTACAGTTCCAAATTCAACGTGGACACAATCTTTAGCCCATTCATGTCCCATAAGTTCCAATACTTTGAAAAACTGTTGGAAATGTAGTTTTTGTTGATTTCCCACTACATATATATTCTTGTAGAAATCGTATTTATTCTTTCTGTATATCGCTGCAGTCAAATCTCTTGTTGCATAAATTGTAGTACCATCTGATTTTTTTACAATAAGCGGTGGCATACCATATTCTTCTAAATCAACTATCTCTGCACCTTGTGACTCTACAGTAAGTCCCTTGTCTTCAATTTCATTGATTACGTCGTCCATATAATCTGAATAGAAAGCCTCTCCTGCATATGAATCAAATTCAATATCTAATAACTCATACACTCTTTCAAATTCTTTTATAGACTCTTCTCTAAAGAAATTCCAAAGTCTAACTGCTTCTGGATCTTTATCTTCTAGTTTTTTAAACCATTCTCTAGTTTCTTCTCGAAGCGTAGGATCTTCTTCCATCTCTTCGTTTATCTTCACATACAGTTTTAACAGTTCTCTTATTGGGTCTTGTCTTACTACTTCTTCATCTCCCCAATGCTTCATTGCTGTTATAAGCATTCCAAACTGTGTTCCATAATCTCCTAAATGATTTATAGCTATTGTGTCATATCCTAGATAGTCATAAATTTTCTTAATGGAATTCCCTATTACTGTAGTTCTAATATGTCCTATATGGAAAGGTTTAGCAATGTTCGGAGATGAGTATTCTACAATTACTCTCCTATTAGCTCCTAAATCACTTTTCCCGTAATCATATCCTTTTTCCAATACATCTGTTAGTACAGTATCTGCATATGTATTTTTGTTTACAAAAAAGTTTACATAAGCACCTAATGCTTCTACTTTTTCAAAGTATTCACTATCTTGAAGTTTTTCTGCAAGCTCAGTTGCAATCATAGGTGGTGCTTTTCTAAATATCTTTGCAAGCTGAAACACTGGAAATGCATAGTCACCCATATCATACGAAGGTGGTGTTTCCACTAATCTTTCAATTTCTTCAATTTCCAATTCTGGAATATTATCATGTAATTTGTTAATGATCAATTCTTTGAAATTAATCAAACTATTCCCTCCTAAAAAGACTTCGCAATTACGAAATCCACTGTATTATCACAAATCATTCAATGGAATGATACTAGCTTATTTCACATAAAAAGTTCTCACAGCACATATATAATAAAGTGAAAGCAAATGATTATTCTTTCAAATTAAGTAATTATCCCAATAAACTCTGTTTTTTATTATATAGTATTCATGAGAACTTTTCAATATTCATTATTTCAATTCAACTACTGTTACTCCGGTTCCACCTTCGTTAAACTCGCCCATCCTCGTTGATTTCACATGTCTATTTCTCTTGAAATAAGGTTTTAGTCCTTCACGAAGAGCGCCAGTTCCTTTACCGTGAATAATCTCTACTTGTTTTAATCCAGAAAGATATGCGTCGTCTAAATACTTATCTAGTTCAACAATTGCTTCTTCAATATTCTTTCCGCGCAAATCTATGCTCTTTTTAATATACTTGGATTTAGTTTGAACTATATTCTTTACTTTTCTATCTTCTGCTTCTATATTTACATTGGAAAGTCGTAGATTATTAATGGGAAGTGATACTTTCATAAGTCCAATTTGAACCATTACGTTCTTAGATGAATCTGGCTTGTCCAGTACTGTTCCTATTTGATTTAATGAAAGAACCTCAACAGTATCACCCTTTTTCAAATCTTTAGGTGGTTTAGTGTTTTTTACTCTCAGTATGTCTTCTTGTAATGATGAATCTATTTTCTTAGAGCTTTCTCTAAGCATATCCTGAGCCTGTTGAAGTCTTCTTGCTTTATCTTTTTCCATACTACTAGATAATTCTTTTAGTTCATCTACTATTAGTTCAGCTTCTTCTTTCGTATCCTTTAATATCTTAGCTGCTTCTTTTCTAGCTTTGTCCAAGATATTTTCTCTCATATCTGCTGTCTTCTGTTTCTCAGCTTCAAGTTTTGATTTGATTGACTCTACTTCTCTTCTAAGTCTGTCAGTTTCTTCTCTATCTGCTTCACTTTTTTGTCTATCGCTTTCTATGGCAGAAAGTACATCTTCAAACTCTACACTTTCGCTATCTACTAAAGCTCTTGCATTGTCTATTATCTCATCAGGAAGTCCAAGTCTCTTAGATATCTCAAATGCATTAGATTTACCTGGAACTCCAATCAATAGTCTATATGTTGGAGAAAGAGTTTCTATATCAAACTCCATTGCTGCATTGGCAACATTCTCCGTCGTTAAAGCATAGGTTTTTAACTGATTATAATGAGTTGTAGCAACAGTTCTAATCCCACTATTTCTAAGTTTATCAAGAATTGATATCGCTAGTACGGCTCCTTCTGTAGGATCTGTTCCTGCTCCCAATTCGTCAAAAAGTGTAAGAGAATTGTATTCAGCTCTTTTTAATATATCTACAATATTCACCATATGCGATGAAAATGTTGAAAGACTCTGCTCTATACTCTGTTC
>JAAYFG010000074.1 GCA_012728335.1 Tissierellia bacterium
ATTCAAAGCCTTGCTCTTAATAGCTTTTACAAGACATTCATTAGTAGCACAAATATATGCGCCCCTTCCATTAGCTCTAGCTGTTGAATCTAGAAAAATTTTATTTTCCTTATTCTTTACTATTCTAATTAAAGTTTTTTTATCGCCTCTTTTTTGGCAAGCAATACATTTTCTCTGAGGTATTTTTTTAGATTTATTCATAGCTACACCTCCTTAACTTAATTACAGTTGCCTATACTAAAACTCATCTTCTTCATAGAATTCTTCGTCTTCTTCATACTCAAAATCTTTATCGTCAATATTAAGGTATTTCAATTCTTCATTTTCTTCATCTGAAAGAACAAAGTCTTCTTTAACCATATTTGTTTCAAAGTCATCATCAAAACTTTCAATATCTTTATCTTCAATATCTTCTTCTAATTCTGACCTATCTCTATCCAATTCTTCTATTTCAGAGTCTAATTCCTCAAGATTTTCAGTTTCTTCAAGTCTTTTAGCTTCTTCAATAGCTGCTTGTTCAGCTTCCATTTTGGCACGCTCTTCAGCTTCTTTTTCTGCCTGTTCTCTTGCAATTTCTTCAGCCTTTACTTCTTCAGCATATACTATATCATCTGCCTCTATTTTAGTTAGTAAAGCCTCTTTATCCTCTTCACTGAAATCATTTTCTGGCTTTATATCTATCTTCCAGTTTGTAAGTCTTGCTGCAAGTCTTGCATTTTGACCTTCCTTGCCTATTGCAAGTGAAAGCTGATAATCAGGAACTATTACAACTGCAGATTTTTCTCTATTATTTACAAACACTTCTGTAACTTTTGAAGGGCTAAGAGCTGCTTCTACAAATTCTCCTATATCATCGCTATATTTAACTATATCAATTTTCTCGTCACCAAGCTCATCAACTATATTTCTAACTCTTGAGCCCTGTGTACCAACGCAGGCACCAATAGGATCAATCTTAGGATCTACTGATTTTACAGCCATTTTAGTTCTTGAACCAGCTTCTCTTGATATTGACTTTATTTGTACTATACCTTCTTGTATCTCAGGAACTTCCATTTCAAATAATCTCTTTACAAGCCCTGGATTACTTCTAGATAAAACTATTTGAGGATTCTTGTTAGTCTTATTAACCTCTACTACATAAAACTTCATCATATGTCCTATATTGTATTCTTCTCTAGGTATCTGTTCGCTTTGAAGAAGTATTCCTTCTCCCTTTCCTACCTGAGCAAAGACTATTTGTTTTCCTTCTCTGTGTGATATTCTTGATACTTCACCTGTTACTAATTCATCTTGCTTTTCAACAAATTCATTGTAAGTCATTTCTCTTTCAGCTTCTCTAATTTTTTGAACGACTATCTGCTTAGCTGTCTGAGCTGCTATTCTACCAAAATCTCTAGGAGTAACTTCATGTTCTACAACATCTCCTAGTTCATAATTTGGACTAATTTCTCTAGCTTCTGCTAGCTCTATTTCTAAGAAATTATCATATAAGTCTGACTCATCAACTACTAATCTTTGTGAGTATACCTTTATGTCACCAGTATTTTTATTTAAATCAATTCTAACATTCTGAGCTGATCCAAAGTTCTTTTTATATGCAGAAATTAGTGCTTGTTCAATAGTTTCAAGCAACACATCTCTGTCTATCCCTCTATCCTTTACAAGTTCATCAAGAGCCTGCATAAATTCTGTATTCATTTTTATTCCTCCAATTACTTAAAATATCACGGAAAGACGTATTTGTGCTATTTCTTTTCTAGATAGTTTTTTTTCATTATTATTTACTAACAAAACGACATTTCCATCTTCATCAAGTCCTGATAGAACTGCTTCAAATTGTTTAGTTTTCAATTCTTCATCATTTTTATATAACTTTACATCAACCTGTCTACCTGCATATTTGGAAAATTCCTTATCTCTCTTTAGTATCCTATCAACACCTGGAGAAGACACTTCCAAAAAATAGTTTTCATTAATAAAGTTCTTTTCATCCAACAATGGATTTAGTTGTCTACTTACCTTCTCACACTCATCTAGCCCGATACCATTTTCATCATCTAGTATCACTCTTAAATAATACATACCTGCTTCTTTGACGTATTCTACGTCTACTAGTTCATAAC
>JAAYFG010000075.1 GCA_012728335.1 Tissierellia bacterium
AGTAGAACTTCCCCTTGTCGTACTTTATTCTTCTTTCTCAAATACTAAATCAAATTCAGTTATTACTTGATTTCCAGATGGCAATGGAATTGCAGTAACAAATCTCCATCCATCTTTAGAATATTTATCTATTATTTCTCTATGGTCCTCTTTACTTAAAAGTCCTCGTGCTTTTGACTTAACATAAATATATTTGTACATACTAATTACTCCTCTCTCAAAAAAACTATTTGTTACGCATTAATCCACGAATACGCAACTAATTATCATCTTAAATATAATTATACTAAATGATTGTAAATTATTAAAGAACCAAAACTTTTCCTTCTCACGCACTGCTCACAACAATTATACCTTAATTACTCTAAGCAATGACGAAATATATTTAGTTAAAGTTTCTGAAACCCTTAATTTAAAAGCATTTATGCACCTTGTCACTATTATGACACGTTCCCCTGTTGGCATTTGAATTACTGCTGATTTTCCATCAAAAACCCCAAATTCCCCTAACATTATCTGAGAAGGCCATAATTCAAGTATTTGATTGTTTTTAAATGTTTTTGCCCAAACATCAACATCAATATGAGAATAAGTAGAAAGCAAAGACAAACTTGAATTTATTATTTTCTTTTTATATATTGCTAAAAGTATATCTGTAAACAATAGCTCCCTATCTGAACCATATTTATATACATATTCTCTAAACTCAAACATTGACTCAAAATCACATTCTATATTATTTTCAATATAATTTTTTCGAGATGAATTTAACATAGTTATGAATCTTTTATACTCTTTACTCACCTTATCTGAATCTATCTCTTTTTTATCGTTAAGTAAATCTACAATTGTATTCTCCAAACCAGAGTAAGATATATCTAATATTTTATCATTTAATAGATCCAGCATAACTTTTGTACTTCCTAACATGTCACTAAAATAGTATGATGCTGCTCCAAGTAAAACAAAATAGTCGTTCATATCTTCTTTTATTTTTGATTGAAAGTATGCATCAAAAAAATTTGATATAAAAGATAATTCGTTCTTCTTATCTTTGTCAACTAATATGGGTTTGTCTTTGCTTTTTAAAATATCATCACACACATCACCTAGAATCCCTAATACTAAAAATATTAAATCATTAACTTGTTTTTCAGTGTATATATGTTCATCTTCAGGTATCTCATATTCATACATTTTTGCTTTAGCTCTTACTTTTTTTAAATAATATCCAGATGTTTTACCTATCAGCATATACACGCCCTCCTGTATAAATCACGTAAAAATTCTAGTAATTTATCTGAATATATGATTAGAATATTAGTTTCTTCATCATCAGCAATATTATTCAGAATTTGTAAAATAAATTCTTCCGAATACAAAGCCTTGGTAAAAATAGCTATTGCTGAAAAGTTTAATTGATAAGGAGTGTCTGTTTTATTTTGAAATCTTTCAATTACCTTTATCTCTTCAATTTTATTTCTATACACAGCTCTTCTTTTTTCAGCATTTAATGACTCAGCTATTCTAATCCTATCTTTCCCAGAATCTTTTATTGCATCAGAAATAGGATTCTTATCTAATGTTAACCTACTCTTCTCTGAAGCTCTTACTTTTACTTCCCCAACAAATAACTTATCATCATTTTGTGGAGATTTTATATCTTCGACTTTGTAACCTATTACATCACTACCAGAAACTGGAAGATCTGGATTCACTTTTTCTAAATACCTAGTTTTACTTATGTAATAATCCATCTTATATTGTATCAAATCATATACTAATATCTCCCCAAACTCTCCAGACATAGTTGCAGCACCTATACCATGTGTGCTTGGAAAGATATTTTGAGCTAGATATTCTTTTTTTGTTAAGCCTGTACCTGATAATAAAATATCTATCATGTGTTCCTCAATATAATAATCTCTTAAACTTCTAGCCCAGTCATCTAAAATTGCCTCTTCTTCTATGTCATTTCTAAGTTCATATATTTTTGCTTTTTTTCCTGAATTAGATATCAATTCTTTTTTAAAAATGAAATATTGGCTATTATTAAACTTCATATTGCGTTCCCCCTCATATCCTATATCTCAATTAAGTTTGTAATATAATATTTTACATCATCATAATATTTTTAAGATAGTTGTTATCAAAGTAAGGCAACGTTTGTAAAAATATTCATAGTGTATATCATTATAAATTTCAATCTTATTTTTTTCATGGTGTCTAATTCTAAAATCATTTCCAATCTTTGTAAGCGTTCTAAACTCTTCTTCAAATATTATACTCATACTGTTATTTGCATCACTTAATTGGTAAATAATTTTATTTGCAGACTGTTTTTTATCTAATGTTGGTGAATAGTAAGTTTTTATCCTCTCAAATGCATCCCACATTTTTTCTACTGCAATAGAATAATTTTTATTTTCATAAAACTTTTCCGCATCAATTAATAATTCTTCAATTCCAACTTCTTTAACTGGTATCATAGGATCAATAATTATATCAGTATTTAAAAACAAACTTATTTTACCTTCTTTAAGTGTAATTTTAATATCATGTAATTCAAAAATCGCATTGACTTTATCTTGATATTCTTCTTTCGCCGATACATGCAAATAGAAACTTTCTATTACGTCTAAAACTGAAAGAGGGGATGTATTTTTCACAAATTTTTCAAAACTAGTGGACTCTACATATTTATTATTATCATAATTCATGGGTTTATAAAATTGTTTAATATCATCAAATACAAGCTCACTAATTAACCTAGTATAATTCCAATTAGTTTCAGTTGTAAAATACAATGCTTCATCATAGCTATTTAAAAGTTGATATATTTGATGTCTTATATTTTTGCTTAACTTCACTTGTAATTTGTTATTCTTAATCAAATCTTTTCGTCTTTGTGAGAATGGAATAAAGAAAGAAGGTTCTTCTATATACTTTCTCCAAGAATAAACTTCTCTACCAGATATCTTTCTAAATGCATGTAATTCATATCCATCTTGGTTTAATAAATAATTTATTTCCTCAAAAAACAATTTCCATTTAGCACTTTCATCTCTTACCTCTGGATGGAAAATTTCACAAATAAAACGCAAAAAAATATTATCGTCTACATATAATAACTGAAATCTATCATCTTTAAATACCCAATTACAAGGGTAGTCGTCATTACTAATTGTATGCTGCCATATATCTCCTTCAGCATTATCAAACCTTGAATCATAGCTCTCCATCGATTTCAAATCATATAATCTATTTAGAAATTCGATCTCATCCAACCTTCCATAATATGGATAAAATACTTTTTCTTTAGTAAAGTAGGATTCTTCCTCTACACCTAATTCAAACAAATCAAAAATATCTCGTCTAGTAATTTTAGTAATATATCTCATTTATTTTTCACTTCATATGAAATGATTTCAAATATATCACATTTGAAATATTCACATATTCTTCCTAATACTTCCATGCTAACATTTTCATTTTTTCCTAATTTTGCTATCGTGGACGGACTTAACCCAACTGTATTTTGTAAGTCAGTCTTGTTCATATTCTTGTCTATTAGAAGTTTCCACAACTTATTATAACTAAAACCCATTATAAACCTCCGTTTATCTATTATAAATCTTTGAGTTTGCATATTTTTTCTTCATAAATACTATTCTATCATATTTATTGTTTTATTCCACAAAAAAAGTATCCTGTAGTTATATATTCAAATATAACTACAGGATACTCTATCTTTCCATCAACATATTATTATCAATTGCTTGATCTTTTCCATAAATACTTTTCTTATAATTTTCTTTAATTCCTCCTATAAATGAATTCTCTGATTTCTTATCTCCAATATAATCATTGTCTGCTCTGCTGTCTTCCCTTTCGTCTAAGTCACCAAAAGTCATAATATTGGAGTCTTTGAAATCAGAGTCAAATCTATCTATTACTCCATCATTATCACTATCCAAGTCCAAAACATCTTTAACTTTAGCCATAGTGTCTCCATCTAAAAGTGTTAAGGTTTTATTATCTAAATATTCTAATTGAAAATTAATTAAGTCTTCCATTGATTGATAAGGCTCTTCATATACTAATTCATTGTTTATATATTGCTTAAAGGATTTATTCTCCAAATCTATAACTGCACTTAGTTCATGTCCGCCTTCTAATACTGTCGTAGCAACTGCTATATAAGACAAGTCATCAAATATATTTTCATCTACTTCTCTTCCAGATTCATTTTTTAAGTATTCACTTATTAATGATTTTGCCTTGTCTAGTAATGGATTTATTTCTATCTCTAACTTATCAGATACATTTAACATTATTTCTAACTCTGATAGTCTCTGTTGCTTTTCTTTTAAGTCTTGCTCTGAAATAAATGGTTTCTCTATCTCTTTTTTAGATAGTTCTAATTGAATTTTAATATTTTCTAATTTTTCTTTTGCATTATTTTTTCTCTCTTCCAAGTTTTCCAGAACATTATCCATTCTAGTTATATTACCAAATACGTCTTTCCCTAAAGTAACGGAGTAGCTTAAACTGTTTTTAAGAGTTATTTCATAGGAACTGGTAAAACTATCGTATGATAGTTCCATACAAAATCCTCGATAACTACCTATAGTTTCTCTTGAAGTATCTTTTTTATTCTCACATAACTTTAGTAAGACTTCTCCTGCATCTTCCTTTGCATCATAAACTGTTCCACTTATCTCCATTCCTGAAAATATCTTTTTACCATCAACTCCTTTAACTGTGTTTTTAGATACCTTTAAAATATCAGCATTAAATCCATTTATGTTTTCTTCAAGTTGTTTTATATCTCTCGGATAAATTTTATTGATTTTATCTTCCAGTCGATATTTTTCACTTAAATAATTTGCTTTTAACAACTTTAGTTTAGAAACTTGTACATCTAAATCCATCTTCTCTTTTATAAGTGGATTGCCTGTTGCTAAAGCTTTTATCTCTGCATATGATAGTGCTGATTCATCTAAGTCTTCTGCACTCCTTACAGGCGATTTAGAGGTCATTATCTGCCCAATAAATTTTTGTTTGTTCTCTACTAATTGCCATAGGTAGGCATCAAAAGTGTTTTCTGTAACATAGCGAAATATTTTTACCTTTTCATTTTGATTCCCTTGTCTTATTATTCTTCCCGAGCGTTGCTCCAGATCTGCTGGTCTCCAGGGACAGTCTAAGTCATGAAGTGCAACTAATCTATCTTGACAGTTTGTCCCTGTTCCCATTTTTGAAGTAGATCCCATGAGTATTCTCACTTCTCCACTTCGCACCCTGGCAAACAGTTCATCTTTTTGTTTCTCTGTTTTTGCATCATGTATAAATGCTATTTCCTTTTCACTTACTCCACTATTTAAAAGCTTTAACTTTATATCATCATATACATTAAATGCACCTGCTTTAGGTGTAGACATATCACAAAATATCATCTGGGTTAAATTATCATCCTTAGTTTCTTTCCAAATATCATATACCTTATCAGCACAAATACTGACCTTACTATTTGGATCATCTGGTAACATCTCATTTAAAAGTCTTTGATCTAATGCAACTTTTCTTCCATCATTCGTTATCTTTAACATATTATCTACTGATGGATCTACTCCTTTTGAACGAACTCTATCTGCTCGTTCTCCCAGAGCTTCTACCATGTCCTTTTGAAATTCACTAGGCTTTACACTTACCGTTTCATATTCAACCTCTGGTACTGGCAATTGAAGCATATCTGCCGTTTGAATATCCGCCACTTCTTTAAATGTGTTCATTAACTCTGGAAGATTATAGAATTTTGCAAATCTCGTCTTAGGTCTATATCCTGTTCCTTCTGGACTTAATTCTATAGCTGTTACTGTCTCACCAAATGTAGACGCCCAAGAATCAAAATGACTTAGTCCCATTTCCTTAATTGAATTGTATTGTAGGTATCTTTGCATAGTATAGAGTTCTGTCATTGAATTTGATACAGGTGTACCCGTTGCAAATATAACTCCCTTCCCATCTGTTATTTCATCTAAATATCTACACTTCATAAACATATCAGAAGACTTCTGAGCTTCACTCTGACCAATTCCAGCTACATTTCTCATTTTTGTATGCAAATATAGATTTTTGTAATTATGAGCCTCATCTACATAAATTCTATCAACACCTAATTCTTCAAAAGTTACTACATCATCTTTTCTTGATTGATCATTTAATTTAGACAATTTAACATTGAGGTTCTTCTTTGTCTTCTCCATCTGCTTTATAGAAAACTGATCTCCTCTATTTTCTTTCAATTCGCTTATTCCATTTGTAATTTCTTCAATTTGTCTTTCTATTTCAACTTTTTGTCTTTCCATACTCATCGGTATCTTTTCAAACTGACTATGTCCTATTACTACGGCGTCAAAATCTCCAGTAGCAATTCTGGAACAAAATCTTTTTCTGTTTTTAGGATCAAAATCTTTTTTAGTAGCTATCAGTATATTGCTCGATGGATAAAGAGACATAAATTCTGATCCTATCTGTTCTGTTAAATGATTGGGTACAACTAATAGCGACTTATTACAAATTCCTAGTCTCTTGCTCTCCATTGCCGATGCAACCATTTCATATGTCTTTCCAGCTCCAACACAATGTGCTAATAGAGTATTTCCACCATAGAGTGTATGAGCTATTGCATTTCTTTGATGAGCTCTTAAACTCACCTCTGGATTCATTCCCGGAAAACTTAAATGACTTCCATCATACTCTCTAGGTCTAATGGAATTAAATCTTTTATTATAGATTGAGACAAGGCGATTTCTCCTCTCTGGTTCTTGCCAAATCCAATCTTGAAATGCTTCTTTTATTAATTCTTGTTTACCTTGTGCAAGCATAGTCTCTTTTTTATTCAAAACTTGCTTTTCTTTCCCTTCACTATCTGTAACCTTATCAAATACTCTGACATCTTTAAGATTTAATGTATCTTCTAATATCTTATATCCATTCAGTCTCTCTGTTCCATAAGTTGTATTAACTTTTACATTTCCTCTATCAACACTTTTACCTTCTATATTCCAATTAGATGTGTATTGGGAAAACCTCACATTTATATCCCATTTTGAATATCCCGGCGTTCCAAAATTTTCAAACATAAACTTTTCAATATCTTTAGGAGGTATCCAAGTCGCTCCCAATCTTACATTTATTTCACTTGCATCTAATTCTTTTGGCATTACTTTTTCTAGTGATTCTATATTTATTTTTATCTGCTCTAATTCTATGTTTAAATCATCTATTATGTTAGCATTTTCTTGTTTATCTGTTTTAGACAGTTCATTTCTTAATTTTACTTGTAGCTTTTTAGCAACTTCAAGTTTTTCTCTTATATTTCCACTTAAGTATTCATCTGCATTTACATACTCATTGGTATTAGGATCTTTAAATATAACGCCATATAGTTCTCTTATTATTTTTTCTTTATCTACATTCGCCAATTCTGACATATATTCTAAGTCAACTTTAGCTTTCTCATTAATTAAAACTATTAATGCTTCTGTTACTGTATCAACTTCTGTAATAGCAATACTTTTTCTAATGGTCCTCTTTGAAAATATTGGAGCTTTTTCTTTAAATTTTCCTTCACTGTCTAATACTTCTAATGATGAAAGTAATGTAGCTCTTGAATCATCTTGAAATAGTTTTATATTCTTCTTATCAGTTAGCCTTCCGTATTTTTCTACAAACTCATCATAAAAGTTGTTTAAATTAGTCTGAATCGCCTTTATTTCAGTTTGACTATAATCCTCTAGTTGAGATGTAATAACTTCTCCTGTAAGGTCTCTTATTCGTATTAATCCCATTAGACGAAGTGTATCATCTTCATTAAGCTCCACCTTTGTCATAACAGAATTTTCTCTGTAATAGATCTCTTCATCTACTAATGTATAACTGTAGTTTTTAACATCTAAATCTGCTGGAATACTTTCATTTATTGCTTCAATATTTTCCTTCTCTTTTAAAGTTTCTATATCTCCCTTAATATTTTGAATTGCCTTGTTTAATTTTTCCTCAACTGATCCCTCTGTAGCAATACATGCTGATTCTAAACCAAAAGGTCCGGATTTCATCTCCATCCTTCCAAGTATCATATCCGGATTATCTACAAAGTATGAATTCATCTTTATTCCATTTTCATCTTCTGCAAGTTTAATCCACTCTGGTTCAATTTCTAATGCTCTTTCTCTTTTTTGAAGAAAAATAATGTCTGAAGTAACTTCAGTTCCTGCATTTTCTTTAAAAGCATTATTAGGTAGTCTAATAGCTCCTAAAAGCTCTGCCCTAGAAGCAATATACTTTCTAACGCTTTCATTCCCTTTATCTAGAGTTCCCTTAGAAGTTATAAAGGCTATAACGCCACCTGGTCTGACTTTATCAAGTGTCTTTGCAAAAAAGTAATCGTGAATCATAAAATTGTTTTTATCATATTTCTTATCCACAACTCCATACTGTCCAAAGGGAACATTGCCTATTGCAACATCAAAAAAGCTATCCGGTAGATTTGTCTCTTCAAATCCTTGGATAGCTATATTAGAGTTCTGGTAAAGTTGTTTTGAAATTCTTCCGCTTATATCATCTAATTCAATACCATATACTTTTGATGATTCCATACTTTTGGGGAGCATACCTATAAAGTTCCCTACACCACATGAAGGTTCTAAGATATTTCCTTGTTTAAATCCCATATTTTCTAATACTTTATACATAGACCTAATAACAACTGGTGGTGTATAAAATGAACTTAGCGTTGATTCTCTTGCACTACTAAATTCATCTGTAGATAATAAATCTTTAAGAGTTCCATATTCCTTAGAATCTTCTTCAAATACATTTGCCAGTCCTCCCCAACCAATGTATTTTGAAAGAATTTCCTGTTCTTCACTGGTAGCTAATCTGCCCTCACTTTCTATTTGTTTTAATGTCTTTATGGCTTCTATATTTCTATTTATTTTTTCTTTTTGAGTTCCTATGCCTAAGCTATCATCAGTAATTACATAATCTTTTAATTCAGCTTTTTGACTTACCCTTCCTTTCTCAAGTTCATTTTTTTGTTCAAGTTCTTCTATCCATTCAATGCTATCATCAATATTGTCAAACTCTTCTACATTTCCTTGTTCTCTTGAATAATCCAGTCCAATCCATTTTCCATTATCAAAACTTATATAGTAGCCTGACTCATTTTTAAACTCATTATTTAGTCGTCCACTAATGAGTTGCGAAGCTTGTAGCGAATTTAAGAATGTAATATCATCTGATAAATCTACCTCATTAAAGTCATTCGCCATTTCCTCTAAGTCATTTATTCCTTCATTTGATAAATCAACAAAACTATCTTTATTTAAAGGATTTTCTCTAGCTCTTTTCTCAAACTCCAATCGAGTCAGAGTTTCAGTTAATAATGGAAATTTTTCATTTCTAATTTCTACCTTCTCTTCATCATAGCTAATTAATGAATATTCATCTGCTCCTAAAAAAATAGCATTTCCGACTTTATAGTCATATTCGCCTTCTATCTTTTCTATCTCTAACTTTTCTTTGTTAATATTATTTTCTAGGTATTCTATATACTCTTTTTTCTCTAAATCACTTAAATATCTATCGGATTTAATTAATTCATTGATATGATTTGATACTTTAAACCAAGTTAATAATTGGCTATCTTCTATTTCATAGTTTTTATTTCGCTTAGATATATGAATTCCCTTAGCATCATGCCAACTATCATCAATAAAATCTCCTATGTCGGGAACAGACCATCCTCCTAATCCATATTCATCTTTTAGAAAAGCTATCTTTTCTTTCTTTGTATGTTCTTCACTATAAAACTTATATATGCGAAATTTACCATTTTGAAATCCTGAACCTTTAACTAATACATCATCAATATTCTTTTGAGAAATAGAAAAACAGCGGAACTTTCAATTTCCACTGCTTCGTTTATCCTATTTATTTGTTCACTTTCTGATAAAAATCCTTCATCTAGATATATATTATTTCCTTCTGAATTACTTCTTCCAAAGAATTCTTGATGTTGTTCATTTCGCCAATCCACTTCATTTGATCTTGTGCTTTCAGCTCTTCTGTCACTTCCCATAGTTTTTGAAGTCTCACTGTCTCCACTTCCAATAACTCCTCTGCTCTCAATTGTACTTCCTTTAGGTATTCCATCAATGTTCCCTCTATTATCAAACTGTTGTAATATACTGGTTTGTTCTCCTTCAAATAATGTTCTCTCATTCGAGCGTATTTCCCCAGTTTTTCTTCCTTGTTCTCCATATTGGGAATCAACATCTCTCCTTTCATTAGATATGTGCCTCCCATCTTTTCGAAATTGTTCTCTGGAATTAATGGTGTGTAGATTTCCTGTTCCACCAAATAGTCTCTGCTGTCTAATGTCACTTTTTGATTCATCAATATTACCTCCTTGAGTTTCTCTATCTATTCCACTCTCATTTAGCTCTATATCGTCTTTGTTTATCTTGTTCATATTATACCTTGACTCTATATTGAAAGACAATGTATTTAAGACATTTATTTGTCTATTATTATTTTTGTTAATTCTCATCTCTCTGTCTTTAATATCATCAATTAAATTTGAAACTACACTAGATACTTCACTTCCAATTCTTGTAAGTAGCATTGTGTTGCTAAAATATATAATGTCTGAAAAATCTTCTTTGGTAAAATACATAGAAGGATCAATATCCATCCTTTCAAACATCATATATGATGCAGAGTTAACCACCAATCTTCTAGTCATATCTTCAATTTCTAAATCTTCTAGTCCATCTAATATGGACTCTGATTTTATATCTTGAATATCTAGAAATAGTTCATGAGACTTTTCCTCTACAATCTTACTCACTACTTCTGAAACTCTACTACCTAAGCCTCTATCTTTATCAAGACTATATAGTTCTTCTAGTTCTGAAAAAGCCTCCTTGTACCTTTCTTCAAAAGACCAAATATCTACTTCTCTATTAGTGTATCTTGTCTCATGAGTGTCAGAAATATCAAAAACATAATCTATTCTAGAATTTCCTCCACTATAATCTACAAGAGGTATTCCTTTTGCTCCTTTATTAACCCATCTATGAAAAACTGTATTCCACAATTTCATAGTTCCACAAGCTCTTGCTCTCGGTTTAAATGCATATATAGAAACTTGATCTGCAAAACCGTATTTATTCGTATATGCAGCAGAGGATAAAAAATCTTGCCACGCACTTCCACTACTTCTAATATCTTTTGAAGTTTGTTTTACTACTTCTGATATTTTGTATGTTTTCGTCATAATTACTCCTTTCTTCACAATAAAAAATAGCTGAGAATGATTTATTCTCAGCTATCTTTCTAATTTATACTCTTTTTACATATTTTAATATATTTGTTTTCCTCGTTTTGCTATAGTCGGATCAGACGCAAACCATGGACCAATCTCATCCTTATCAAATGGTGCAAAAACCCACGCTACTCCAAATTTAAAAGTTCTGCTTTTTGTTTCTTTATCTATATCAATAATTATACTATCAGAACTTATATATCCATTATAATCATATTTATACCAATCATTTCCTCTACTTGGATCAAAAAATTCACCTTCAACAGAAAAATTAAATATTATATTATTATTACAATATTCTATCCCCTCTAAATTCTCCCCTGAACCATTATCCCTTTCAATATTCTCAACAACATCTAATTTGCATAATAGTTCATGAATTTTTTTGTCATTAGTATAGTCAAACTCTAATAAATATGCACCATTTACATTTGATGCTACTCTCAGCATATATTCAGTTTTTTCAACTTCATAGACTTTAAAAAGAGCTGATTCACCATCAAACTTCATAATCATTTTTCCTAAAGGAGTGTCAAACTCATACATAATTATTCTCCATTCATGTATATTCTCTTAATCTAATTAAAATATGTCTCCATCATAAAACGCTATCTTATCATATTTAATATTATTATCTTTTAAAGCATCCTCAAATGAAAATAAATTAGGATTGTTTTTAAGAAAATCTTCAAACAATTTTTGAGTATGATTCATGTCTGCGTTCCCCAATACTTTTTCTAAAAATTTAGTCCATTCTTCTATTGGTAGATCATAGTGAAAATCATCCGCTCTCTCATAATTTACTGATACACCTATTATTTCACCATCTAAATTTGTCCAGATTTTGTAATCCACTTCATCTGATACAACTATTCTATCTCCAGATTTATAACCCTCTTGTAACCATATATCACTATACATATTGTCCAACCCCATATATTATACCTATCACACTATACTACTTTCTATCTAAAAATAAATACTCAATCCATTCTGATGGATTTCTTCTTGTTTCAAAGCTTTTGTATCCATTATTTCTGTATATATAGTCTATCTTCCATTTATTTGGAGCAATTTCTTTTGCCTTTAATAATTCCTTTAAACTATTTGCTTCTTGATATTCCCATAGCTTTCTCTTATTGGCGATATAAACTAAATCTGTTAAAGAAAGCATATAGGCTTGCGGAAACATAATATCTGTAATATGAGTACTTATCAGCTTACCATTCGATAATCTTTGATACATCTTATGTCTTAACATGTAATTTATTCCTTTTTCTATGAGAATCTCAACTTCTTTGTCCTCATAATCTATATATTCAGAATAAGTGATCAATGCTCTTACAGTTTTACCTATTCCAATATAACAAGGAGTTGAATTCATACAACCTCCATGTTTACATATACCATTATGTTTCCAACTAGTTTTTTGGTTTCTCTCAAATACTTGATATTGTTTTATCCAATTTAATGCATTCTTCACTTCGACTGAATTAGAAAGTCCTAGCCTTGTATATGATTCTAATAACATAGCATTATAGCATGGAACAACATAATCAACTATTCCTGTATAAGAAAATCCTTCCTGTGTCGATAATTTATTAGAAATAAAATCTATAACTTTTTGAGTGTAATCTAGTTTTTCTATATAAGGTATTTCTGCTAAACACATAATACGAAAAATATTAAAAAAAGCTTTCTCTTCATAGTCTTTAGTCAATTTTTGAACTATCGATGAGTTCTTCAGCAATTCATTAATTTCAATATCAGTTAATCCATTTTTTCCATCATATGATTTCCTTAGTACTAATGCAGTATCCATATTCCACCTCCAATTAAACTTGTATATTTAATTTTATTCTATCAAATATATTTACCTTTGTAACTTTGAATATTTAATAATTATATCTTTTACTATCTTTTTTATCTCATTTATAAACCTCTTTTCTGAACCTTTCCCCATTGACATTAGCGTCAATTCATTTTCCCATCGTGCTGTAAGTTTAGGTGACTTTAATTCTTCTGGAACAACTGTTATTAAATGATATGCTTTCTTTGTAGGTATTAAGTTCTTATTCACTCTTTCAACATATCCTACTGAAATGAGTTTTTCAATAATACTTGCTCTTGTTGCCGGCGTTCCTAATCCAATCCTTTCGATATCTAGTAAATCATGAGTCTCTTCTCTTCCTGCTCTTTCCATAGAAGACAACAATGTATCTTCCGTATATCGTTTTGGTGGAGTTGTTTTTCCTTCTTTGATATCTTTACTTATTATTCTATATTGTTCTCCCTTTGTAATTATTGGCAATTGCCCTTCTTCTTTCTTGTCACCATGGTTATTAAACTGCATTAGATATCTATTTTCTATCTCCTTATAACCTTGATCAATTATCTCTGTTCCTGTTGTTTTAAATATATGTGAATTTAACTCAAATACTGCTGTAATTTCCCTTTCAATACATACTTTTGATACAGATGATAATAATTTCATGCAAATTAATCCATATAGATTCTGTTCTGTTTTAGGTATCTCATTTATATCTAGGTTTTTTGTTTCAAGAGTTGGAATTATTGCATGGTGATCTGTCACTTTTGCATTGTTACAAATTCTATTAATATTAGGACTTTCTATGTTCACATCAGCACTGATAAATTCAATTATTTCTATTAGTGTACTCTTCATATCTTCTGTCAAATATCGACTGTCTGTTCTGGGATAAGTTATCCACTTTTTCTCATAAAGAGATTGCAAATAATCTAATGTTTGCTTTGCTGTATATCCAAAGTATCTATTCGATTCTCTTTGAAGAGTTGTCAAATCAAATGGTAAGGGTGGTTTGATTCTTTTAATTTTCTCATCTACTTCACTACACATTACATATTCATCAGCGATATCTTTTAATGCTGATTTTGCTTCGGTTTTAATATTAAATCTCTCTGATTTTATAGAAAAATTCTCTAGTTCTAAAGAAAGATTATAATATTTAGTAGATTTAAAGTTGTTTATTTTTTCTTCTCTATCTACAATTAAAAAAAGTGTAGGAGTTTGCACTCTTCCCACACTTAGTAAATTTCCATATAAACAGGTAAACAATCTAGTCGCATTTATTCCCACCAACCAATCAGCTTTTGCTCTTGCAAGTGCAGACTCATAAAGTGGTATATACTCTCTTCCTTCTCTTAAGTTCTCGAAACCTTTTTTAATAGATGATTCTTCCATTGAAGATATCCATAATCTTTTTATTGGTTTCTTACACTTTGCTTTTTCATAAACTAATCTAAATATAAGTTCTCCTTCACGTCCTGCATCTGTTGCACATATAACTTCACTCACTCTATCTAAATTCATGAGTGATTTTAAAGTTTTAAATTGACTGGAAGTTTTCTTAAATACAGTTGTTTCCCATTTATCAGGTATTATTGGCAAATCCTTGATATCCCATTTTTTATACTTCTCATTATATTCTTCTGCATTGGCAAGTCCCACTAAATGTCCAACACACCAAGAAACAATATATCCATTCCCCTCCATATAACCATTCTTTCTATTATTTGCTTTAAGTACCTTAGCAATGCTCATTGCAACTGACGGTTTCTCAGCTATTACTAACTTCAATTGTTTTCACTCCTTTAAATAAAAAAGACGATAGTCATATAAAACTACCGTCTTTTAAACACTTTCTATTATCTTATAGCTATTTTCCCAATTTCTTCTACTACTTTTAGAATTTCTTCAAATTCAATTCCATCTGCGTAAGCATATAACTTTTTATATTGTTCCCAAAGTTCCATCTGTTTACCATCACTTGATATATCGTCTACTATTTCATCATATTCTTTCATCTCATTTATTGTATTTCTATGTTTAGCTGTTTTTTCTATTGCTTCTTTTAAAACTTCTTTATCCACTTCACAAGTTTTATATAACATATAGATATCATAATAATCTCTCGCTCTTGTGTTAAACACATTTCTACTTATAATTGTTTCAAATTTTTCTGCAAGTATAGTTTCAACCGGATATGCCATAATGTCAATATGTCCATCATCAAAGATTTTAGGATATTTGTACATTACTTCTTTTGGTGTTATGGCATCACCTGTAGTTATATCTATTTTAAGAATAGCATTTATCTTTTCGTATTGACAACGTATTGTTGCTGAAAAATCTTCATACACATCTTTTTCTCGTATTGGTTTTAAATCTTCCAAGGTATAAATTATATCTCTATCAATAGGAATATCTAATATTTCAGAAATAATTTTCTTTATATTTGCCTCATTCACTGGTACCCCTATGATTGTTGTATCCATATCTATAGTACTACGCATTTCTACACCAATTAGTGACGAAATAAGAAGACCTCCCTTTAGGACAAATTTGTCTTGATATTCTGACCTTGATAATTTTTCTAAAAATCCTTCAAACAAACTCATTTGAAGGAGCGAGTTTGGATTAATATTTTTATCTTTTGAAAGATTTCTAATTGCTCCCTTTAATTGTTC
>JAAYFG010000076.1 GCA_012728335.1 Tissierellia bacterium
GCGTAAAATTCTGCTAATTTTATTAGAATCCCATCTTCCGCCTTTAGGAGCTGATATATTGTTTTCGTTTAAATGATCACTAATTTTACCTAATGATACATCATTAAAAGCATACATTTCATACATTTCAATTAAATAAGGTACTTGTTCGGGATTGGGTTGAAGTACTGAAACTCTTTTGCCATCTATTAATGTTTTTACTCTATTGAATCCATAGGGTATTGTGCCACCTGGAAAAAATCCTTTTTTGCTTCTAGCATAATAATTATCTTTAATTCTTTTCTGTATAGTTTCTCTTTCCAACTCTGCAAAAACCATTATAATATTAAGCATAGCTTTTCCAATAGGTGTAGAAGTATCAAATTTTTCTGTACTAGAAATGAATTCAACGTTATATTTCTTAAAGGTATTAATTATATTAGCAAAATCAAGAGTGCTTCTACTAATTCTATCTAGTTTATATACTATAACTTTCTCAATTTGCCCTGCTCTAATATCATTCATCATATTTTCAAAAGCAGGTCTATTTGTGTCTTTTCCACTAAAACCTTTATCTATGTATGTTTTATATGCCTCTGTTTCGTCAAACTCTTTTTTACAAAATTCAATTTGGCTTTCAATTGATATACTGTCTTTTTTATCAACCGATTGTCTGGCATATATCGCTATCATCTTTCGTTACCTCCTGATAATGTATTTTAGTTATACATTATCATATTTTTACTTTTGTGTCGAGTGATTTTTTATTGTATGTAAAGTAATTATATATTTTTTTCAGTATCTCTTTTTTCTTTGCTTCTTGTTCTTCTGCTGAATAATCAGGAATAATATGTACTATTTTAAAGCCATTAACTTTTTTTGGTTCTTCTATTCTCATATAATTCCCCCTTAAATCTTTTAATACAGTATATTTTGGTTACTTTGTCCATAATGTTAAAAAGGGTATGTCGCATTAAACAACATACCCATACACTTGATTAATTGCTTTAGAAAATATTCTTTATTTGGATTTTGAAAGGTTCAGATATTATAGTACCTGCTGTGTTCTTGCACCATAACTTAACATAACCCAATGTACTACCAGCTTTTACCACACAGGTATTAGCAATAGGGTCTTGGCTTTCTATTGTTGCTAATGTAGTTTCAGATACTCCATCGTCTGCAGTAAGCCAAAATTCAGATTGTTCAGTTATAGGTACTGCATTATCCGTAAATACTGCTGTATATGTTGCTGTCTTGGTCTTGACTATAGATGTACTACCCGAAATAATTACCGCATAATTATGTTGTGGTAATGCTGTAACGGTTATACTAATAGTATCATATACATTTGGATTTTCTGCTAATGAAGCAGTAATGATACATTCTCCTGCACTTATAGCTGTAACAAGTCCTGTTTCATCAACTGTTGCAACTAAAGTATTATCACAGCTAAAGATAATTGCTTTATTTGTAACTACTTCACCATTTAGTTTTACAACTGTTGTTAGCTGTAAAGTATTACCTTCCTGAATATTTGCACTATCTCCGCTTGTAATTTCAATAGTATAAACATAATCTCCAGCATTTGCTA
>JAAYFG010000008.1 GCA_012728335.1 Tissierellia bacterium
ATATATAAGTGATAATCTAATCAATTGTCAATAAAAAAGGCACTTCAATAAATGATGTGACCCCATAAAGTTGTACTTTATATCCGAGTGAAAATTTATATTTTCACTCGGATTCTTTTTTATGCTACAGCTTGCAATTTTCTATAAACTACAGGACTTTTCCATCCTAATCTCTTCTTGATTCTCTTATTATTGTAATAGTATATATACTTGATTATTGCCTCGTTTAGTTCCTCATAACTTCTATATATTTTACCATAATACATTTCTTGTTTCATTATTCCAAAAAAGTTTTCCATAGGTGAATTATCTAGACAATTTCCTTTTCTAGACATACTTTGAAATATATTATTATCTTTGAGTTCTTTTGTATATGCATGCATCTGATATGCCCAACCTTGGTCAGAATGAAAAGTTCTTCTGTACTTACAGTCAGATGTTGTTTCTATTGCTTCTATCAATGCGTTCATTATATTTATTGCTGATGGTGTATTTGATATCCCAAAAGTTATTATCTCCAAATTATGCATATCTAAGAAAGGATCTAAGTAGAGCTTTTTAGTTTGAATATTTCCTTTCGCATCAATTGGATAGTATTTAAACTCCGTTGTGTCAGTCGTTATCTTTTGATGTGATACAGCTGTTTTAAATCGTCTATTTATTAGATTAGGAGCGACTTTACCAACCTCACCTTTATATGAATTATATTTTCTACTTTTTCTAGTAAAAGATCTTACTTGTATTCCTAGCTTTTGCACTAGTCGTTGAACTTTCTTTTTGTTTACAACGATTCCAAGATTACGAAGTTCTTGATGGATACTTCTATATCCATAATTAGGATGTTCACTTCTAATCTTTAGTATTTTAGATTCTAACTCTAAGTCCGGATTTTTTCTATCAAATCTTTTTTGCCAATACATATAAGTTGATTTAGAAAATTTAAGCACTGCAAGAATATCTTTTAATCTGAATTCTCTTCGGAGAATGCTGATAATTCTTGCAATTCTTTCATTTTTTGAGCCTCTTCTAGGCGCATTCTCCTCAATTCTTTTAAATATGCATTTTCAATTCTCAATTTTAGATTTTCTTGTTCAAGATCTTTCAGTATATTTACATCTACATCTTCAGTTTCAATACTTTTTGAATTATCTTTATCTTTAGATTTCATTTTAGAAGGTCTCCCTTGTTTAATATTCAGACCATCAATACCAAATTCTCTAAACGTTTTTACCCATGCTGTGATTAACGATGGAGTATTTATTCCAACACTTAGAGCTAATTCTTGATATGACAGTTCTGTTGTTAAATATGACTCTACCACATTTAATTTGAAATCTAAAGAATATTTTCCATTCTGTCTTTTTCTAATAAGCCCGTCCTCACCTAAAGACTGATATGCTTTAACCCATCTAACAATAATGCTATCGGCAGGAATACTATATTTTTTTGCTAAATATCCATAACCACCGTCTCCACTAAGGTAAGCTTTAACTACTTCCATTTTAAACTCAAAACTATATTTTGCCATTAAAATACTGACCTCCAATAATCAGACTTTTAAGTCCAACTTTTGGGGGTCAGTATATTTAAACTCTACGTTTTTATATATGGAAGATTTTTTGAAGCTATTAACAATTAATTGTCGTTATTGTTTTCCTCTTCTTTAGCAACATCAGTATCACTATCGTCAGCAGTTTCAACATCAGCTTCTTTAACTTCTGCTTCATCTTCATCTATAACTACTTTAGGAACTTTAATAGTTTCGCCCATATTTATCTCTTCTTCTTTTTTTGCTTCCTCTGCTTCTTTGGCTTCAACTTCAACCAGCACATCTTCATAAGTATTATCACGAGGTTGGTCTAAAGCTTCAGCATATTCTTTAATAACAGCTAGATTTTGTCTAACTAAATGTTCAATTTCATCTTCTACATTTGGATAGTTTTGAAT